>NZ_BCRS01000046.1 GCF_001552715.1 Mycolicibacterium vaccae NBRC 14118 = CIP 105934
CCCGCCTCGTCGACCTGCCCGAGCCCGACGCCGGGCAGTGGCGGGCGGCGGTGGCCCTCGCGGTGGAGCACTGGCTGGCCGGGGGATCGGACGAAGGCGTGCTGCGGCTGGTGTACAGCCGGGGACGCGAACACGGTTCGGCGCCCACCGCGTACGCGGCGGTCGGGTCGCTGCCGTCACGGGTCGCGGCCGTGCGGCGCGACGGGGTGGCGGCGATGACCCTGCAACGCAGCCTGCCCGCGGACGGCATCGACGCGATGCCGTGGCTGCTGGCCGGCGCGAAGACGCTGTCGTATGCGGTGAACATGGCCGCGCTGCGGCATGCGGAACGGCACGGCGCCGGCGACGTCATCTTCGTCAGTACCGACGGGCACATCCTGGAGGGTCCTCGATCGACCGTCGTCATCGCGACCACCTCACCTGACGGCGCAACGTGCCTGCTGACGCCGCCGCCGTGGTATCCGATCCTGCGCGGCACCACCCAGCAGGCGCTGTTCGAGGTTGCCCGCAACAAGGGCTACGACTGCGACTACCAGGCCCTGCGGCCCGCCGACCTGGTTGCCGCGCAAGGAGTCTGGCTGGTCTCCAGCATCACGCTGGCCGCCCGGGTGCACACTCTCGACGGTGCGCCGTTGCCTGCGGCACCGCTGGACGGTGAGATCGCCGCGCTGATCGACGCGGCCGTCCTCAGCGATCGCTGAGCACTAAATCCCTTGTCGCCCACCCTGGCCGCGAGTACGGTCGCCTGTACACAGGGAAGGAGGTGGTCCGAGAAATTGAGTGACTTATGGACATGTGAGGTGGCTGCGAGCTAGCAGCGCCAGGGAAAGCGCTCGACGCACCTGTGCGCGCTGGCGAATTCCCCGCAGTCACCCGGCCCCCGAGCCCCGCGGTCTTGTCCGACCGAGGAACGAAAGCTCGGGGGCCGCTCCATGTCGGGACCTGCCCGAACCCACGCCCTGTGGGGTGCGCCCCTGCGCGCGTCGGCGGTCCCGTCGCCCCGCCCTGCCATCCGGGTGACGACGCCCTGAGATGCCGAAGGATCCGCACGCGCCCTGCCGGCCGCGCCCCTGTTCCCGCCCCGATCGGCGCCCCCACGCGCATTCCAGGTCAGGCAACATTCCATAGTCACCATTTACGGAGTGCTGAAACGCGCAGTACAGATGGTGGTTGACCCCTCAGCGTTCATGAAGTTAATCTTCACTTCACATTGTTGTGTTGGTGATGAGAGGACGCTGAAGTGGCGGCAGGAAAGCTCGACGGCAAGGTAGCGCTGGTCTCCGGATCGGGGCGTGGAATCGGACGCGCGGTCGCCGAGAAACTCGCCGCCGAGGGCGCCCGGGTGGTCATCAACGATCTGGACGCCGACCCCGCCCGGGAAGTCGTGGCCGCGATCGAGGCAGCGGGCGGCCAGGCCGTCGCGTGCACCGGCAGCGTCACCGACCCCGAGTTCGCCGACCGCTTCGTCGCGGCCGCCGTCGACAACTTCGGCGGACTGGACATTATCGTCAACAACGCCGGCTACACCTGGGACAACGTCATCCAGAAGATGACCGACCAGCAGTGGAACGACATCATCGACGTCCACCTCACGGCGCCGTTCCGGATCCTGCGCGCGGCGCAGCCGGTGATCTCGAGCCTGGCCAAGAAGGAGAAGTCCGACGGCGGGCCGGTCTCCCGGCGCGCGATCGTCAACACCTCGTCGATCTCGGGTATGCAGGGCAACCCGGGGCAGGTCAACTACTCGACCGCCAAGGCCGGCCTGCTCGGCATGACCAAGACGCTGGCCAAGGAGTGGGGTCGCTACAACGTGACCGTCAACGCCGTCGCCTACGGCGTGATCAACACCCGGCTCACCGCGGTGACCACCGAGGCGAAGACCATCGACGTCGACGGCCGTGAGATCAAAGTTGGCGTCAACCCGGCGGTGTACGAGACGGTGACAGCCCAGATCGCCCTCGGCCGCGCCGGCGAGGTCGAAGAGGCCGCCGGTGCGGTGTACCTGCTGTGCGCGCCCGAGTCGAGCTACATCACCGCGCAGACGCTGGTCTGCAGCGGCGGAGCGTGAGCGGGGCAGCGGCGGCGGGCCATCGCCGGCCGCCGGCGTACGAGGAGATCGACTACCGCTTCGACGACGGGGTCGCGGTCATCGCTTTCAACGCGCCCCATCGCCGAAACGCGTTGCGCAACCAGATGTTGCGTGATCTCTGGGATGCCCTCGACATCGCCGACCGTGACCCGGCCGTGCGTGCGGTGGTGCTGACCGGAGCCGGCGAGCACTTCTGCGTCGGCGCAGAACTCACCGGCCCGGACACCCTGCTGGACGCGCTCCAGGAGGACGGGCCCGGACACACGTCCACGGGCTACCGCGAACCGGGTGGCCGGGTCAGTGAGCGGCTGTTCGACATGCGAACCCCGGTGATCGCCGCCGTCAACGGCGACGCGGTCGGTGGGGGAGCGTCGATCATGGCCGCGACCGACGTGCGGATCGCCGGGGAGCGCTCGCGCTTCGGCTTCGTGTTCACCCGGCGCGGCGTGGTCCCCGAGAGTGCGTCGTCGTGGTTCCTGCCGCGGCTGGTCGGCCTGACGCGGGCCACCGACTGGGTGTTGTCCGGCCGGGTCTTCGGCGCCGCCGAGGCCTACGAGGCCGGACTGTTGACCCGCGTCGTCGCGGCCGATGCCGTGCTCGACGAGGCGATGGCCTACGCCAGGGTCTTCGTCACCGACACGTCGCCGACCTCGGTCGCCCTGTCACGCCGGCTGCTCGGCCGCAGCTGGAGCCACACCACACCCCGGTCGGCATGCGAGGACGAATCACGGGTGTACGCCAGTCGGCTGCGCTCGGCCGACGTCCACGAAGGCGTGATGTCCTTCCTGGAGCGCCGCCCCGCGGTGTTCCCGCCGCTGGACGACCATCCCGCCGACTACTTCTGATCCCCCAGCACCAGGAGACCCGCATGGACGCCACCGCGCCGTTCACCGCATGCCAGTACGGCACCGACGCCGAGTTCACCCACGACCCGGCAGGCATCGCCAACTACAACGAGAGCGTCTACGTCAACTTCGTCGACCCTGTCAGCGAAGTCAGCGCGCTCATGCGCATCGGGAACCGGCCCACGATGGGCTATTCCGAGGCGACGGTGCAGCTGACGCTGCCCGGCGGCCGGATTGCGCTGCGCGCAGGCCGCCAGCCGAACGAGACCAACGACCGCTGGTCGACCCAGGGTCTTGAGATCGTGCCCAGGAATGCCACCCGCACGTGGGAAGTGAACTACCGCAACACCGTTGCGCTGATCAGCACCCCGTCGCTGCTGGCCGAGCGGGGCAGGCAGGCGCTGAAGAACTCGCCATCGCTGGAGTGTGAGATCGCGCTGACGTTCGAGGCATCGGTGCCGATGTTCACCATTGCCGAAGACGGTGACTGCACCCCCGGCAGTTCGCAGATCGCCACCGACCATTACGAACAGTTCGGTCACGTCAGCGGGTCGGTACGCGTCGGGGGGACGACCTGGCAGGTGGAGAGGGCCACGTCGTTCCGGGATCATTCGTGGGGACCGCGGGAGTGGGCGTCCTACAACGGTGAATGGCTGGCCGCCTGGCTGGTCGACGGCACGGCGATCACGGCATACGGCGAGTTCGAGCCCAACGGGGTACGTGCCTCGGGAGGGGTCGTCATCACCCCCGACGGCGTGTTCCACCCGATCCGGGATTACACCGTCTACACCGACTATGCCGGAGAGGCAACGTATTCCGGGCGCAACACCGCGGTGATCACCGCTGACGGGTTGCCGACGATGGTGCTCGACGGGACGATCAACCACTTCGTCCCCGTCACCCAGCGCACCGCCGACCGCGCAGCGCGGATGGGTCAGATGTCCGTCCGGTACGCCAACGGCCAGGGCGGCTGGGGCATCGCAGAGTTCCTGCGCCCCCTCAGCTAGCAGGAACCGGAGCCGACATGTACCCCTCTCGCCACGTTCACGAGAATCCCGATCGTCCCGCGCTGATCATGGCGGGTAGTCGGGAGATGCTCACCTACCGTCAGTTCGACGAGCGCGCCAACCGGGTGGCCGGCTACTTCCGCGCACTCGGGCTCAAGCGCTGCGACCACATCGCGCTCTTCACCGAGAACCACCTCGACATGATCGTCACGATGTCGGCCGCGGAACGGTGCGGGCTGTACTACACGCCGATCAACTCCTTTCTCTCGGTCGAGGAAGCGGCGTATATCGTCGGTGACTGCGGTGCGCGGCTCGTGGTCACCACCACGGCCAAATTCGAGGTGGCGCAGCACTTCCCGGATCTGTGTCCGAAGGTCGAAAAGTGGCTGGTGATCGGTGCCGACGCGCCCCAGGCACCCTTCGAGAGTTTCTCCGCGGTCGTCGAGCAGTATCCGCCTACACCCGGTGACGACGAACGTCTCGGCACGCCCATGTTCTACTCGTCGGGCACCACGGGCCGGCCCAAGGCTGTCAAGCGTCACCTCCCCGATGTGTCTCCCGACGAGCAACTCGGCATCGAGGAGATGGGCAAACGCCTGTTCCGGATGCGCGAGGGCATGACGTTTCTGTCCACGGCGCCGCTCTACCACTCCGGGCCACAGTCGAGCATCTCCATCGGTCTGCGACTGGGCGCCACCAACATCGTGATGGAGCGCTTCGACACCGAGCAGTTCCTGTCGCTGATCGAGGAGTTCCGGGCCACTCACACCATGGTGGTACCCACGATGTTCTCGCGGATCCTGAAGTTGCCGAGGGAGATCAGGGACAAGTACGACTACTCCTCCCTGGAGGCGGTCGTGCACGGAGCCGCCCCGTGTCCGCGGCAGGTCAAGCAGGACATGCTCGACTGGTGGGGGCCGGTGATCTACGAGTATTACGGTGGCACCGAGGCGAACGGCACGTGCGGCTGCACGCCACAGGAGTGGCTGGCCAACCCCGGAACGGTCGGCAAGGCGTTCTTCGGCGAGATCGTGATCCGCGACGACGACGGCAACGAGCTGCCTGTCGGTGCTGCCGGAAACATCTGGTTCCGCGGCGGCAACAGCTCGTTCGAGTACCTCAACGATCCCGAGAAGACCGCCGAAGCACAGGATCCCAGCGGGACGATGTCCAAGATCGGCGACATCGGATACCTGAACGAAGAGGGCTACCTGTTCCTCACCGACCGCCAGGCCTTCGTCATCATCTCCGGCGGGGTGAACATCTACCCGCAGGAGATCGAGAACCTGCTGATCACCCATCCCGATGTGATGGACGCCGCGGTCTTCGGAGTCCCCGACGAGGACTTCGGGGAAGCCGTGAAAGCGGTGATCCAGCCGGTCGACCCGCGCGGCGGAACCCCCGAACTCGCGCAGACGTTGCGCGCGTTCTGCCTGGATCACCTGGCGAGGTTCAAGTGCCCCAAGTCGTTCGACTTCATCGAAGAGATGCCCCGGCTGCCGACCGGCAAGTTGTACAAGCGCCAGTTGCGCGACAAGTACTGGCAGGAGCAGGAGGAGAAGTCGAGTGCGTAGGACCCTCTACACCGAGGAACACGAGGCGTTCCGGAAAGCGTTCCGCGCGTTCATCGACCACGCTGCCGTCCCCCACATCGAGGAGTGGGAGGACGCAGGCACCGTGGCCCGCGAGTTCATCCGCGCCGCCGGTGAGAACGGCTTCCTGGGCTTCGAGTTCGCCCCGGAGTACGGCGGTCTCGGCATCGAGGACTTCCGCTACAACGCGGTGATGACCGAAGAGGTCGTCGCCTCCGGGATGGCGGGCGACCTCTTCTCGATGCAGAACGACATCATCGTGCCGTACCTGCGTGACCTGGCCACCCCCGAGCAGCAACAACGGTGGCTGCCGGCGTTCACCAGTGGCGAGTGCGTGACCGCGCTCGGGTTGACCGAGCCCGGTGCCGGGTCCGACCTGGCGGCGATCGCGACGAGCGCGCGGCGCGACGGCGACCACCTGGTCATCAACGGGCAGAAGACATTCATCACCAGCGGGGCGACCTGCGATCTGGCGATCGTGCTCGTGCGCACCGGGGAACGCGACGGCCGGGGCACCACCTTCGTGGCCGTCGAGAACGGGACGCCCGGGTTCGAGCGGGGCAGGCCCATGCACAAGATCGGCCGCAAGGCGCAGGACACCGCGGAACTGTTCTTCACCGACTGCCGGGTGCCGGTGTCGAACATCATCGGCGAACCGGGACGCGGATTCGGTTGCGCGATAGCCAATCTGCCCCGGGAACGGCTGTCGATCGCGGTCGCGGCCGTGGCATCGGCCCGGCATGCCCTGGAGTTGGGGCTCGATCACGCCCGCCAACGCAACGCGTTCGGGGGACCGCTGGCGCAGCTGCAGTCGGTCCGCATGCAGATCGCCGAGATGCACACCGATATCGCGATCCTGCAGGAGTACGTCGACCGTTGTGTGCTCGCGCTCAACGACGGTGAACTCACCGCGGCCGAGGCGGCCGGCGCGAAGTACAAGGCGACGGATCTGCAGTGGGACGTCCTCGACCGGGTGCTGCAGATGTTCGGTGGCTACGGCTACATGGAGGAGTATCCGATCGCCCGGATGTGGCGTGATGCGCGCATCCAGCGGATCTATGGCGGAGCGAACGAGGTCATGAAGGACCTCGTCGGACGAGCGGTGGTGGGTTGATGTCCCGGTTGGACGGACGTGTGGCAGTGGTGACCGGCAGTTCGCGAGGTGTGGGCCGCGGTATCGCGCTGCGCCTCGCGGCCGACGGTGCGGCAGTTGCGGTGAACTATCGGCGCGATTCGGGTGCGGCCGATGAGGTTGTGGCCCAGATCGTCTCGGCCGGGGGTCGGGCGAAGGCCTACGGGGCGGCGATCGACGACGAGGCCGCCGTCGACACGATGGTCGATGCGGTGCGTGCCGACCTCGGTCCGGTCGACCTCGTGGTGAGCAACGCGGGCACCGCGAGCAAGGGGCAGCCGGTGTCCGACACACCGGGAGCCGACTTCATGTCGTTACTGCGGGTGCACGCGCTGGGGCCGATCCATCTGATCCAGCGGGTGCTTCCGGACATGCGGGCCGCCGGCCGCGGCGACGTGGTGATGATCTCGAGCAGCACCGTCGCCGAGGCGCCCGCGTTGTCGGCGCCTTACACGATGGCCAAGGCCGCGATGGAGATGTGCGTCCGCACGCTCGCGCAGGAGGAACGCGCCCACAACATCCGGGCCAACATCGTCGCGCCCGGCTTGGTGGAGACCGAGATGGGTCGTCGCCTGGTGAAAGCCGCGACAGGCGGCGGGTCGATCGAGGACCTGGCGGCGGGCTATCCGTTCGGCCGGGTCTGCACGCCCGCCGACGTGGCGGGCGCCGTGGCCTTCCTGGTGTCCGCCGACGCGGAATACGTGACGGGCCAGCGCATCACCGTGGACGGCGGCGGCCGCTCGGTCAGCGTCGTCTAGGACCTGGAGGACGATCATCATGACAGCGACGGTGGAAGGCGAGACCGCCATGACTGACGGCACATCGGCGTTCCTGGCGGAACTGACCGCGGTGCTCGCGGCGCAGGTGGCCGGGGGACGCAAGGTCGAGTTGGTCGACGTCGACCAGCGCGGCGAGGGCAACTCGTGGGAGACCTATCTGGTCACCGCCACGTGGGGTCAGGACCAGAGCGCGTCGTTCGCGGTCAAACGTGAACCGCTGAGCGGGATCGTGGGCAGCTACGACGTGGCGCGCGAGGTGGCGCTGCTGCGCGCGGCCGCCGGCCTGGGGCTGCCGGTGCCCGGGGTGGTCGCACACCGTGTCGGGGCACCGGGCAACCGTGGCTTCTTCGTGATGGAACGCCTCGTCGGCGTCGTCCCGATGCCGCACAGCGTCACGCGGGTCATCACCGGCCCCGGGGACCGGGCCGCACTCGGCCGCCGGGTGGCACGCGAGATGGCCAGGCTGCATGCCGCCGCACCGGAGTCGTTGACCCTGCCCGAGCTCGACCCGCCGCCGGCGGCCGCAGACACCGGACGTGTCGAGAACCGGCAATGGCGGCAGACCTACGACGAGGTCGCGTCCGTCCGGATCCCGGTGCTGGACCTCGCGCTGGCCTGGCTGGATCACCGCGCCGACCAGGTGTCGGGGCGCGTCTCCCTGGTGCACAACGATTTCCGGGTCGGCAACCTGGTGGTGCACCCGCAGGACGGCAGCCTGATCGGCATCCTGGACTGGGAGACCGCCCATTTCAGCGATCCGATCGCCGACCTCGCCTGGTTCTTCCAGCGCACCTCTCGTGGCCGGTCGCCGCTGGCGTGCAAGCTGCTCGGCATCGACGAGTTCCTCGACGAGTACGCGGCGGCCGCCGGATGGCGTCCGGACCCGGCGAGCCTGACCTGGTGGGCGGTGCAGTCGCTGACCAAGACCGCCATCGGATGTCTGCAGGCCGTGGCGATCTACGAGCGTGGCGACCGTCCCGAACTCCGGTACGCGAACATGGCCCACAGCATCTACTACAGCCTCGGATGGCTCAATCAGATGCTCCGTGACGGAGAATGGGGAGCGTGAGATGACCGTATACGCAATGGATCTCGACGAAGTGCAGAAGACCGTCCGGCAGACGCTGGTCGAGAAGGTGCTGCCCGCGGTCGAGTCGGAGTCCGCCCGCGGCGAGTTGCAGGCGGTGATCGAGATGCTGGACAACCTGAACCGGCGGCTGTCCTGGGACGCTGCCGAAGTGTCGGCGTCGGTCGCGCGGACCCGCGAGCTGGCGACCGCGTTGGGGGCACAGCCGGACGGCTCCGGCGATGGCCTCGACGCGCTGCGGACCGAACGCCGGATCGTCGGAGAGCGTTTGGCCGCTGCCTATACCGAGGATATCGACCCTGCCGTCGTCCGGGCGGTCGCGGCGTTCAGTACCGAAGACATCGCCGCGGAGATCTCGCGGGGTCTGCTGCCGGGACTGCCCGGGTAGCGAGCCTGCGTCAGGCCGGTTTGAGTCCGGGCGGCAGCACCATGGCATGTACGAGGGCCGTGAGCTCCTCGACAAGCTGAGGTCGTCGACGAAGATTCGGGTCCTGGGTGATGTCGGTGACGACACCGATGGCGGCTTGGGTGAGCGCACGGGCGTCGTGGGGTGTCAGGCCGTCGGAGAGCGTCTCGATGACTTCCGCCCACTCGGCCATGTACTCCCGCTGCGTGCTGCGCAGAGCCTGCTGCTCCTCTTCGGGGAGGTACAGCAGGTCGGCTGCCAGAATGTGCATGATCCGGCCGTACGGGCCCACCGCCTGGCGGATGTAGGTCTCGATGAGCGCGTCGAGTGCCTGCTCGGGGCTGGTGGCGTAGGCCAGGGCGTCGTTGGTCACGTAGAGCAGACCCTCGGCGCCGCGTTCCAGGACGGCGCGCAGCACCTCCGTCTTGCTTGCCACGTGCTGGTACAGCGTGGCGGTCGACATCTCGGACTCCCTGGCGATGTCGTCGATGTGGACGTCGTAGAAGCCGCGCTCGTCGAACAGACGTGCAGCGGCGTCGATGATGCGCTCCCGGCGGCCGGCGGGTAGGCGGGGCGCCGGCGCCGTGGTCACGGCGGCGGCCGGGTCGGTATCGGGAAGGACGCAGTCGATGACCGCCCACGCGATGGCGGTCTGGATCTCCTGCAGGCGATCGGCCGACAGGGTGCCGCGGATGTCCGGGGTGTTGGAATACATTGCCAGGACGGTGAACCCGAGGAGATCGGCCTTCTGTTGGCCGAGCCCGGGTTTGTGGGCCAGGATCTGCGCGGCGATACGTTCGTGGTTGTCCGCGAAATGGCGTCGGAACACTTCCCGCTCGTCGTCGGCGAGATGGCGCTGTTCCCGGCGCCACAGGGTGGCTTCGTTGCCGTTGACCGTCAGATCCCCTAGGCCGGCCAGCAGCAGATGTAACCGCTCTTCTGGTGTGGTGCCCTGCTCGGTGGCCGCGGCGTGGAGTTCGTCGACCAGTCGCACCTGGCTCATCAACGCGTGCACCAGGATCTCGTGCTTGCCCTTGAAATGCCGGTACACCGCGGGGCCGGTCAGGCCGACGGCCGCGCCGATCCGGTCGATGCTGACGTTCTGGTACCCGTAGTCCTGGAACAGGTGGGCGGCTGCCCGAGCCACCTGCTCGGTCCGATGGCTGCCGCGCGCAGACTTACGCAGGGTCGCCTTCACGGACTCCACGCGTTCGGCGGTCGGTCCTGTCATCTCGTGCTTTCCGATCGGCTGGACCATGCGTCCAGTTTCGCATCCCGACGGCAAACGCACGCGGACCGTGGCGCGTCTCGCGCGGCAGATCTGCACACCGTGCCGATGGCATATTTGAAACTCACTAAGACGGGAATATATGCAGTATACGGGCATATTGACCGGCCATGCACGCTGGAGTTATGGTTCACGTATTCCGACGTCCCGGTGCCGGGCCCATTCAGCGACCGTCTTCGGTGGTCCGGCAGGCCGACAGAACGTGAGAGGCACTCCCTGATGAGCCATTACAAGACCAACCTGCGTGACATCGAGTTCAACCTGTTCGAGTTGCTCGAGCGCGAGGACGTCTTCGGTGCCGCCCCCTACAGCGAGATCGACCTCGACACTGCGAAATTCATCCTCCGTGAGGTCGAGCGGCTGTCCCGCGAAGACCTCGCCGAGTCCTTCGAGGACGCGGATCGTAATCCGCCGGTGTACGACCCGGTCGAGAAGACCGTCACGATGACGCCGTCGTTCGCGGCGACGTACAAGACGTGGATGGATGCCGAGTGGTGGCGACTGCGTGTGCTGCCCGAGCTGGGTGGCACCAGTGCGCCGAACTCGCTCAACTGGGCGCTGGCCGAGTTCGTACTGGGAGCCAACCCGGCGCTGTGGACGTACGTCGGAATCCCGACCGCGGCCCGGGTGATCTACCGGCACGGCACGGAACGGGACAAGAAGATCGCCCAGGTCGCCGTCGACAATCGTTGGGGTGCAACGATGTTGTTGACCGAACCCGATGCCGGCTCCGACGTCGGCGCCGGCCGGACCCGGGCCGTCGCCAACGCCGACGGAACCTGGAACATCCACGGCGTCAAGCGGTTCATCACCGCAGCCGAACACGACCTGGCCGACAACATCCTGCACCTCGTCCTGGCCAGGCCGGTGGGTGTGGAGGGGGTCGGGGGGCCCGGGACGAAGGGGCTGAGCCTGTTCCTCGTCCCCAAGTACCACTTCGACCTCGATACCGGTGAGCTCACAGGTGAGCGCAACGGCGCCTACGCGACGAACGTCGAGAAGAAGATGGGGATGAACGTGTCCACCACGTGCGAGGTGACGCTCGGCGACGACGAGCCGGCCCGCGGGTGGCTCCTCGGTGAGGTGCACGACGGCATCGCCCAGATGTTCGAGGTCATCGAAGATGCACGGATGATGGTCGGCTGCAAGGCCGTCGCCACGCTGTCCAGCGGCTACCTGAACGCGCTGGAGTATGCCAAACAGCGGGTGCAGGGCGCCGATCTCACCCAGACCTCGGACAGGTCCGCCCCGCGTGTGACGATCACCCGTCATCCGGACGTCCGACGCTCGCTGCTGATCCAGAAGGCCTACACCGAGGGGATGCGCTCGCTGATCCTCTACACCGCGTCCTGGCAGGACGAGATCGCGGTGAGGACAGCCGCCGGCGACGACACCGGTCTGGCCGAGGCCGTCAACGATCTTCTGCTGCCGATCGTGAAGGGGTACGGGTCGGAACGGTCCTGGGTGATCCTCGGCACCGAGTCGCTGCAGACGTTCGGCGGGTCGGGATACCTGCGTGACTATCCCATCGAGCAGTACGTCCGCGATGCCAAGATCGACACCGTCTATGAGGGCACGACGGCGATCCAGGCGCAGGATCTGTTCTTCCGCAAGGTGGTTCGTGACCGGAGTCGGGCGTTGTCCCATGTGCTGGGCGAGATCAGGACGTTCGCCGGATCGCCGGACCCGGTCGGCGACATGGCTGCCGAGCGCGCGCTGCTGGCACAGGCGGTGGCCGATGCGGAAGCGATCGTCGCCAAGATGACCGGTGACCTGGCGGCCGCTCAGGACAGTGCCGACAGCATCTACCGGGTCGGCCTGAACGCGACGCGTCTGCTGTACGTCCTCGGCGATGTCGTCGTGGCGTGGTTGCTTCTGCGCAGCGCCCGCATCGCCGAGAGCGCCCTGGCATCGGCCCCGGCACCCTCTGACATCGCGTTCTATCGCGGGAAAGTCAGCGCCGCACGCTTTTTCGCACGCGAGGTGTTGCCGACCGTCGCTGCCCAGCGCGCTTCTGCGCTGACGGTGGACAACTTCGTGATGGAGCTGGACGAGGCCGCCTTCTGACAGATCTCCGACGCTGAACGAAAAGCGCCGCGGCCGGTGTGACCGGCCGCGGCGCTTTTCGTGTGGGCTTCGGCGCCTAGGTGTCCTCGCGGACGATGCACAGCGCGTCGACCGCCACCAGACCGTCCTCGGTGACCAGCAGCGGATTCACGTCCAGCGACTCGATCCACCCGTGCCCGGCCGCGGCGAGATTGCCCAGCCCGACCAGCGTGTCGGCCAGCTGATCGAGGTGCCACGGCTGCGATCCGCGGAATCCGTGCAACAGCCGAAGGTCGCGGAACTCCTCGATGAGGGCCTCGGCGGCGGCCTTGGTCAGCGGCGCCGGTCGCCCACCGATGCGTTGCAGAACCTCGACGAAGATGCCGCCGAGACCCAACATCACCATCGGACCCAGCTCGCTGCTGCCGTCGATCCCGATCAGCAATTCGCCGCGGGAAGCGGTCATCGACTGGACCGCCACGGTCGGTGACACCGCGTGGTCGCCGGCGATGCCGCGCATCCGCGCGACCGCATCGGGCAGCTCGGCGGCCGACACGTTCAATGCCACCGCGCCCAGTTCGGTGCGGTGGGCGACGTCGGCCAGCTTCACCGCGTACGGACCCGCGAAATCCGGTGTGCTGACCGGGTCGTCGTCTCCGATCACGGCGTAGGGTGCGGTGCGGATCCCGAAACTGCCGAGCAGCGACATGATTTCTGCGAACGGCAGGAACCGGCTGCCTCCGGCGTCGGTGACGTGAACCGACGGCCGCGCGATCGGCGCGGGTGCGTCCGCGATGTCGGCGGCAGACTGGCGTGCCCGCACGAACGCGCCCAGGGTGTGCAAGCCCCGCAGTGTTCCCCGGATCCCGTAGCCGAGTGCGGCGACCCCGTCGTCGCCGACCACCTCGGTGGCGAACTCGCCGACCGCGCCGGACCCGGCCGCGATCGCCACCGGCTTGCGGTAGCGCCGGGCGGCGACGGCGACGTCGTCGATGAGGCGCCGGTACAGCGGGGAGTCGCTCCACATGTTGACGAACACCACCGCGTCGAGTTCGTCCGAACCGACATAGCGGTCGACGATGTCGGTCCAGAATGTCGCGCCGAAACCGGTGGTGTCCAATGGATTAGGGACGGTGATACCGGGGATGGTCGACGCGACCCAGTCGGCCAGACCGTCCAGCGGCGGCAACGTCAGCCCCTCCGCGGTGGCGACGTCGAACGCCAGGGACGCGAAGCCGCCGGTGCCGGCGACGACGCCGATGCGCTGCACCGGGTTCCACAGCGCCGGGTCGAGTTGGCTGACCAGGGCCAGCCTGTCGACGAGTTCCTCGAGATCGTAGGCGAGCTGGATGCCGGCATGTTCGAAGGACACGTCGTAGGCCCACGCGCTTCCGGCCAGCGCGCCGGTGTGCGAGGCCGCCATCTGCTGTGTGCGCGCGTTGCGGGCCAGCTTGACCGCGACGATCGGCTTACCCGCGGCGATGCACCGACGGGCGGCGCGGAAGAACTCCGCCGGGCGGCGTATCCCCTCGACGACCAGTCCGATCGCGGTGGTGTCCGGGTCGGTGGCGAGAAAATCGAGGTAGTCGGCGATGTCCGTGGTCGCCTCGTTGCCGGCCGAGATCAACCGCGAGATCCCGACGCCGGTGCGTTGCCGCGCGGCGATGGCGATGCCGCCGATCATCGCGCCGCTGTGGGACACGATCGAGATGCCGCCCGCGTTCGGGTGGTAGTCGGCCGAGGCCGTCAGGTGCAGACTGCGCGGCACGCTGATGTAGCCCAGGCTGTTGGGACCCACGACGGCCATGCCGCCGCGCTCGGCGGCCGCGACCAGCCTCCGCTGGAACTCGGCGCCTTCGGCACCGAGTTCGGAGAACCCGGCCGCGTAGACCACCAGCCCGCCGCAATCGAGGTCCGCACATTCCTCCGCCAGTGCGACGGTGCGCTCCGCCGACATCACCGACAGCACGGCATCGATGGGGCCGGAGATGTCGGCGACGGTGCGGTGCGCGGGAACGCCCAGCACGGTCTCGGCCGTCGGATGGACGAAGTGCACCTCGGCGTCGCTGTTGAGCGTCGGCGCGATGAACCCTGCCACCGGGGACTTGTCGCTGAGCCCGACCACGGCGACCGTCCTGGGGTTCATGAGCCGCTCGAGCGGACTACGGGTGGGCTGGTCGCCCGATCCGGTGCGGGATGCTTCGCCGTGGGAGACGACGGTCATGGCTGCTGGCCCTCCGATTGCGATGTGTGAACTACGATTATGGTCGCCTGAGCTTGAAATTGCCACAATATCCTGCGAAACCTTCCGGAAGTTAGGTGTCGCTATTAACATCTCCGTCATCCCGGCGGTGTGATCCGTCGGGACGGCGAGCTCACTTCGGAGGATCAATGGCGAGAACCGAGGCGTTGGCGCGGGTCGAGGACATGTACGTGAACGGCTTCCCGGACCCGGCGACGGCGACAGTGGACGACCTGCGCACTGCCTACGACGAGCTGCTGCTGCAGTTCCCCCTACCGGCAGGGGTCGAACCCGTCGAGGGCATGGCCGGCGGAATCCCGGTTCTGTCTGTCACCGCCGACGGCGCCACCCGCGACAAGGCGTTCGTGTGGTTCCACGGCGGGGGATACGTCCTCGGCAGCGCCAGGGGATTCCAGGAACTGGGCCACACCCTGTCGCGCGCGTCCGGGGTGACGGTCGTGCTGCCGGATTACCGACGCGCACCGGAGAACAAGTTTCCCGCCGCCGTCGACGACGGCGTCGCGGCCCTCACCGACCTGGTGTCCACCTATGGCGCGGACAACGTCGTGGTCGGGGGAGACTCCGCGGGCGGAGGGCTGGCGCTCGCTGCGCTGACGGTCCTGCGCGACCGTGGCGCACCTCTGCCCGCGGCCGCGGTGTTCATCTCACCGCTGCTGGACTTCACCGCGAGCGGCGCGAGTGTCGACCTGTACGACGGCAGCGACATCGCCGTCTCCCGCGGCTCCATCGCGAACCTGGGGGAGGCATACCTGCAGGGCCACGATCCGCGGGACCCGCTCGCCTCGCCGGTGTTCGCCGCACTGGGCGGACTCCCGACCTCGCTCTTCCTCGTCGGTTCCACCGAGGTGCTGCTCGACGACTCGCGCCGCGCGGCGGCCGCGATGAGTGCCGCCGGTGGTACGGCGGCGGTGTCGGAGTACGACGACATGGTGCACGTGTGGCCGCTGTTCTCCTCGATCCTGCCCGAGGGCCGTCAGGCGGCCGATGAAGCAGGGGCGTTCGTCCGGAAGCATCTCGGCTTCTAGCCCACCTCAGCGGTAACACCGCACTGCCTGCCGCCGCGTGCGCGCAGGCCGACCGACGCTGCCCGACTTCAGGGCAGAAACACCCTGTGCCCGTGGGGAACTGTGGTGCCCATCAAAAGAAGGAGAAAGTGTGAACCCTGCATCCGGAGTCAGACCGGGCGCGCGAAAACGTTCGGTGTACGTGTATCTGGGCGCCGTCCTCACGGCGTTTGCACTACTGGTCGGCACGGCGCTGCCGGCCGCCGCCGCGGAACTGATGAGGCTGACGTTCGTGCGTCACGGGCAGTCGCTCGGCAACGCCTCGGGCAGCATCGATTCGTCCACGCCTGGTCCGGTGCTCAGCGATACCGGCTACCAGCAGGCCGAAGCGGTCGCCGCCCGGCTCGGCGACAAGAACTACGACGCCGTCTATGCGTCGTCGATGGTCAGGACCCAGCTGACCGCGGCCCCGATGTCGCGGTACCTGGGCCTGCCCATCACCGTGCTGCCGGGCCTCCAGGAGATCGAGGCCGGCATCTACGAAGGGACACCGGAAAGCGAGGCGTCCAGCGGCTACATGCTGGCGCCGCTGGCATGGGCGCTTCAGGGCGACCTGGACGCACGAATTCCCGGTTCCATCGACGGCCACGAGTTCGACGCCAGGATGGACGCGGCGCTGCAGGCCATGTACGACAACGGCGACCGCAACGCGGTGGTCTTCTCTCATGGCGCCGCGATGATGTTCTGGACGTTCATGAACGTCGACAACCTCACGGCCGCACAGAAGATGGAGCTGCTCCGCGCCTCGTTGCGCAACACCGCGGACGTGGTGATCGAGGGCAATGCCGAGGACGGGTGGAAGCTGGTGAGCTGGGACGGACGCGAGTTCAGCCCCGAGCGCACTTTCCGGGCCGAGGTGAAGTTGCAGCGGCAGACCCTGAAGAAGCAGCTCAGCGCGGTGGTTCAGACGATCCGTGAGGCGTTCGCAACGCGCGACACCGCGACCATCCGCACGGCCCTCAACCAGGGCATCAGCAACGCGAAGATCTCCGTGATCAAGTACAAGCGGGCAGTGCGGGCGGAGTGGATCGCGCGGGTCACCAAGGCCGTCACGCGATCGACACCGGCAGGCGGCTCGTCGTCCCCGACGGCGGTGACCGCTTCCACGGAGACGCCGGAATCCGACGGCCACCGGGAACTCGCCGAGACACCTGAGGCCAGCGAAGGTGAAGCCCCCGAGGCTGTTTCGTCAGCGCGCAAGGCCGCGGTGAGCACCGTCAAGGCGACTCGTGACGATGGCGAGGAGTCCGGCGACACCGAGCCGACCGGCGGTGTCGACTCGACCGACGAGTCCGAGGCCGAGGACAGCATCGAGGACCCGGCCTCCGAGGCGGACCTTGAGGCAGACTCGGGCACGGTGGAAGCCGAGGCCGGCGCCGACACGGGCACGGGCACGGGCACCGGCGATGACGACTCCGGCTCGGACACGGGCGACGACGAGTCCGACGCGGGCACCGATTCCGGGGCGGACACCGACGGAGGCAGCGGCGACAGCGAGAGCTGAGATCGGAACCGAATGACGAAGGCGCCCAATCACCTCGGTGATTGGGCGCCTTTCTTCTGTCTCTCGCCGAAATCGCATTCCATGCGGCGGAAACGTCTAGAGCGCCGCATGGAATGCGATTTCGGCGGGTAGGGGCTGGGGCTCAGGCCCCGGCCGCGGCGTAGATCGGCAGCAGGTCGGTCGCTGCGTCGGCCAAGAACTTCGGATCCACCAGGAGATGCTGGGTGGCCACCTGCATATCGCGCACGTACCGGCCCAATGTGCTTGTCCGGCCGATGCTCTGGCTGCCGCTCCAGCGATGGGCGAAGCCCACGATGGTGTCCATGGCCTCATGGCTCCAGGCCAGCTGCTGCCGCATCCGGGCCATCTGTTCCGGGGTGCGGGTATGGCCGGCATCCACAGTGGCCTCGGCCGACTCCACCAGGTCGTAGAACGCGAGCCGGACGGCGTGCAGCAGCGCGTCCATCCGGGCGAACTCGATCTTGAAGATGTCGGCCTCGCCGATCGGGCCCCCGTAGTTGGGCCGGAACTTCTTGAGGGCCACCGCGGCAAGGAGTTCCAGTGCGCGGGTCGCGATACCGAGCACGACCGGGACGTGCGGCAGCGGGCCGACGAACTCGTTGGACAGCTTGTAGATCGTCTCCGACCGGTAGGGCGTGCCGCCGAAGGTGACGATCGTGTGCTCGTGGGGGACGAACTTCTTGTCCACCCGGTAGTCGTGGCTGCCGGTGGCGCCGAGGCCCCAGACATCCCAGTTCTGTTTGAGGTCGACCTCGGACCTGGGGAACATCGCGACGCGGGGCTGCGGCTGGCCGTCCTCGCCGAGGATCGCGTCGCCGTTTTCGTCGGCGACGAACACGCCGGCACCGATCCAGGTGGCGTGGTCCGATCCGCTGGCGAAGGCGAAGTTGCCCTCGACGATCAGACCGCCCTCGACCTGCGTGGCCGGGTAACGGGGGAGCAGCTGGCCGGCGACGCGAAAGTCCTCGTCGCGGCTCATCAGGTCCTTGGCCACCTCGGGCTTGAGGTAGCCGAGCACCTCCGCGGTCGACCACGAAGTCGCCATGAACGCCCATGCAGTCGACGCGTCGGCCTTGGCCATCTCCTCGTAGACCCGCAGACCCTCGCTCGGCAGCAGCCCGCCGCCACCGAACTCGGTCGGGATCAGCATGCGGTGCAGGTTCTGCTCTTCGAGTGCATCGCGGACGGCGTCGCTCAACGTCTGAGCCCGCTCCATGGCCTCGGCTTCGGACCGGATCAACGGGGTGATGGCGCGAACGCGCTGCAAGTAGTCATCCAGCCGCGAGTCGGTGTCGGCGTCACGGGTCAGCGTGTCTGTCATGTCATGCCTTTCTGCGGGTGTCGATCAGAGCGAACGCATGCCTCAAGATCAAGGCGATAGCGAACCGCATGTGACTAAAGTAACGAAATTAATGCTAATGTCAAGTGGCTTGTATGCAGGCCAGACGCCTAAAGCGACGTCAATCAGACTGAAATGAGTACTAACCGTGTACCTGACACAGGCTTTGCACCGCGCGGTCGCGCAGACCCCCGATTTGCCGGCCACGATCTTCGGTGAGCGCATCCGGACCTGGGCCCAAAGTGCGGACCGTGCCGCCCGATTGGCGGCGGCGTTCCACGGTCTGGGTGTGGCGACCGATGACCGCGTCGCACTGCTGGCGCAGAACAACGACGCCTACCACGACTTCCTCTTCGCGGTGCCCTGGGCGGACGCGGTCGCGGTGCCGGTGAACACTCGCTGGAGCGTCCACGAGATCGCGTTCTCACTCGAAGACGCCGGTGCCGTGGTGCTGGTCGTCGATGACGCCTTCCTCGACATGGTGGACGATTTGCGGGTGCTGGCGCCGACGGTGCGGTCCTACATCCACACCGGCGATCGGCCCCGCCCGGACGGTGTGCTCGGCTTCGAGGAGATCATCGCCGCGCATGATCCGGTGCCGGACGCCCGTCGGGGTGGGGACGCGCTGGCGGCGATCTACTACACCGGCGGTACGACGGGAACGCCCAAGGGGGTCATGCTCAGCCATGCCAATTTGATGGCGGCGGCGTTGGGGGCGCTGGCGACCGGGCAGTTCCTCGCACCGCGTGGCCGACTGTTGCACAGTGCGCCGATGTTCCACCTGGCCGACGGGTCGGGGTGGTTGGCCCGCAACGTCGTCGGCGGCAGCCATGTCATCCTGCCGGGCTTCACCCCGGAATCGGTCGCGGAGGCGATCGAGCATCACCAGATCACCGATATGTTCCTCGCCCCCACGATGATTCAGATGTTCGTCGATTCGCCGGCAGCGGCACGCCATGATCTGTCCAGCCTCAAGCATCTGATCTATGGCGCTTCGCCGATCTCGCAGGCAGTGCTGGAGCGGGCGATGCGGCTGCTACCGCAGGCGAAGCTGCTCCAGGCCTACGGCATGACCGAGTTGGCCCCGACCACGACGGTGCTGACCGCCGAGGAACACCTGGATCCGGCGCTACTGAGATCAGCGGGGCGGGCGGTGCCGATCGCCGAGGTGAAGATCGTCGACGAGGACGGCAACGAGGTGCCGCGCGGCACGGTCGGCGAGGTCGCAGCGCGTGGCCCGCACGTGATGCTCGGCTACTGGAACCGGCCCGAGGAGACCGCGCAGGCGCTGCGCGGCGGTTGGATGCACACCGGCGACGGCGGCTACCTGGATGACAACGGGTATCTGTTCATCGTCGACCGGATCAAGGACATGATCGTCACCGGCGGGGAGAACGTGTACTCCGCAGAGGTCGAGAACGCGCTGGCACAGCATCCGAGCGTGGCCACCTGCGCGGTGATCGGTGTGCCCGACGCCGACTGGGGTGAGCGGGTCCATGCCGTGGTCGTCCTGCACGACGGTGCGACGACGACCGCCGAGGAACTGCGGGAACACTGCGGGTCTCTGATCGCGCGGTACAAGGCCCCGCGAACCGTCGATTTCGTCGACGCGCTACCGCTGACCGCGGCGGCGAAGGTGTCGAAAGTCGACCTGCGCAAGCGCTACTGGGACGGAGAGTCCCGCTCCGTCAACTGAGCATCGTGAGCAACGCAAAAGCCCCCGGCAGGTGCCGGGGGCTTTTGACGTTGTGCCGCTAGCTTTCCAGCGAGGCGGGCGGGGTGAAGCGGTCGCCGTAGCGGACGGCCAGCTCCTTGGCCCGGGCCACGAACGCGGCCTTACCGACACCGTGGGGACCCTCGTAGCCGACGATGTACTGCGCGGAACCACCGGTCCAGGCCGGGTACCCGATGCCCAGGATCGACCCGACATTCGCGTCGGCACTGGTCTTCAGCACACCCTCGTCGAAGCACTTCTGCGTCTCCAGGGCTTCGGAGAACAGCAGGCGGTCGATGGCGTCCTGCAGCGGGATCGTGGTGCTGCCGGAGTTGAAGGTCTCCCGCAGGCCCGGCCACAACCCGGCCCGCTTGCCGTCGACGTACTCGTAGAAGCCCGCACCCTTCAGGCGTGACGGACGGCCGAGTTCGATCATCTTCTCGACCACGAGCTCACCCGGGTGCTCGACGTAGGTCGTGCCCTCGCTCACGGCCGCGGCCTTGGAGGCGATCGAGATCTTCTGCAGCAGTTCCAGGTTGAGCTCGTCGAGCAGCTGCAGCGGAGGCGCGGGGTAGCCGGCCTGGCCGCCGGCCTGCTCGATGGTGGTGGGTTCGATGCCCTCGCCCAGCAGCGCCATGGCCTCGTTGACGAAGGTCCGGATCACCCGAGAGGTGAAGAAGCCGCGGCTGTCGTTGACCACGATCGGGGTCTTCTTGATCGCCAGGGTGTAGTCGAACACCCGGGCCAGCGCCTCGTCAGAGGTCTTCTCGCCCTTGATGATCTCCACCAGCGGCATCTTGTCCACGGGGGAGAAGAAGTGGATGCCGATGAAGTCCTCCTGGCGCTTCACGCCGGTCGCCAGACCGGTGATCGGCAGGGTGGAGGTGTTGGAGCCCAGGATGGCGTTGGGCTCGACGATGTCCTCGATCTCGCCGAAGACCTTGTGCTTGAGTTCCTGGTCCTCGAAGACTGCCTCGATCACGAAATCGACGCCGGCCAGATCGGCGGGGTCGGCGGTCGGGGTGATCTTGGCGAGCAGCGCGTCGGACTTCTCCTGGGTGGTCGTACCACGCTGCAGCGCCTTGGCCTCGATTTTCTCCGAGTAGGCCTTGCCCTTCTGGGCGGCCTCGATCGTGACGTCCTTGAGCACGACGTCGTAGCCGGCCTTGGCCGAGACGTAGGCGATACCGGCGCCCATCATGCCCGCGCCCAGTACGCCGATCTTGGTGATCGGGGTGGTGCCGATACCCTCCGGCCGCGATGCACCGCCGCTGATGGACTGCTGATCAAGGAAGAACGCCTGGATCATGTTCTTGGCGGTCTGCCCGGTCACCAGCTTCACGAAGTAGCGGCTCTCGATGCGCGAGGCGGTGTCGAAGTCGACCTGCGCACCCTCGACCGCGGCGTCCAGGATGGCCCGCGGTGCCGGCACCGGCGCACCCTTGAGCTGCTTCTTCAGCGTCGCCGGGAAGGACGGCAGGATCGCCGACAGGGCCGGGCTGGCCGGGGTGCCGCCGGGCATCTTGTAGCCCTTGGCATCCCACGGCTGGGTAGTGCCCCCCGGGTGCTCCAAGATTTCAGCCTTGAGCCAGGCTTTGGCGGCGGGGATCAGCTCGTCGACGGACGGCACGAGCTCATCCACAAGCCCGATTTCGAGAGCCTTGGCCGGGCTGAACCGGGTGCCCGTGGACAGGATTTCGGTGAAGGCCTTCTGTACGCCGAACATGCGCACGGTGCGGGTGACGCCGCCACCGCCGGGCAGCAGGCCCAGGGTGACCTCGGGCAGGCCGATCACCACGCCGCGTGTGTCGGCGGCGATGCGGTGATGGGTGGCCAGCGCGATCTCCAGGCCGCCACCCAGCGCCGCGCCGTTGATCGCGGCGACCACCGGGATCCCGAGTGTCTCCAGTCGGCGCAGATCACGCTTGGCGGACTCGGCGAGCTCGAACGCCTCGGCCGCGTCTTCCGGGCCGAGCTTGATCAGGCCCTTGAGGTCACCGCCGGCGAAGAAGGTCTTCTTCGCACTCGCCAGCACCACGCCGGTGACCGATTCCTTCTCGGCCTCCAGACGGTTCACCGCGTTGTGCATCGACTCGCGGTAGTGGTCGTTCATCACGTTGGCCGACCCGGTCGGGTCGTCCAGTGTCAGGGTGACGATGCCGTCGGCATCCTGGTCCCAGTGAATCGTGTTCTCAGTCATGGCAATTCCCCTTAGACGCGCTCGATGATGGTGGCCACGCCCATGCCGCCGCCGATGCACAGCGTGATCAGTGCACGCTTGGCACCGCGACGTTCGAGTTCGTCGACCATGGTTCCGGTGATCATGGCGCCGGTGGCGCCGAGCGGGTGGCCCATCGCGATGGCGCCACCGTTGACGTTCAGCTTCTCGTCCGGGATGTTGAGGTCCTTCTGGAACTTCAGCACCACCGAGGCGAACGCCTCGTTCAGCTCGAAAAGGTCGATGTCATCGACGGTCAGGCCGGCCCGGTCGAGGACCTTGCGGGTGGCCGGGGTCGGGCCGGTGAGCATGATGGTGCCGTCCGCGCCGCTGGTGGCGGTGGCCACGATGCGGGCCCGCGGGGTGAGATTCTGCACCTTCCCGGCCTTTTCGCTACCGATGAGCAGCAGGGCGGCGCCGTCGACGATGCCCGAGCTGTTGCCGCCGTGGTGCACGTGGTTGATCTTCTCGACCGTGTGGTACTTCTGCAGCGCGACCTCGTTGAAGCCACCCATGGCACCGATACCGGTGAAGGCGGGCTTGATCTTGGCCAGGCTCTCCAGGGTGGTGGCCGGGCGCATGTGCTCGTCGTGGTCCAGGATGACCAGGCCGTTCTGATCACGGACCGGCACCACGGACTTCGCGAAGTAACCACCCGACCAGGCCGCGGCGGCCTTCTGCTGGCTGCGCACCGCGTAGGCGTCGACGTCCTCGCGGGAGAAGCCCTCGATGGTGGCGATCAGGTCGGCGCCGATCCCTTGCGGCACAAAGGACACCGCATAGTTGGTCTCGGGGTCGTTGGCCCAGGCGCCGCCGTCAGAACCCATCGGGACCCGGCTCATCGACTCCACGCCGCCGGCGAGCACCAGGTCGTCCCAGCCCGAACGCACCTTCTGCGCGGCGGTGTTGACCGCTTCCAGGCCGGATCCGCAGAACCGGTTCATCTGCACGCCGCCGGTGGTGTCGGGCAGCTTGGCGGCCAGCACGGCGGTGCGGGCCAGCACCGCGCCCTGATCGCCCAGCGGGGACACCACACCCAGGATCAGGTCACTGATCATGGTCTCGTCCAGATCGGGGAATCGAGAACGGATCTCGTCGACCAGGCCGACCACCAGACTGATCGGCTTGACCTCGTTCAGGGCGCCGCCGCGCTGCTTACCGCGCGGGGTGCGGATCGCCTCATAGATGAAGGCTTCTTCAGACATGAATCTTTCTTTCTTCCGTCAGTGATTGGTAGACAGTGCTGTTCAGCGGGGGGTGACGTCGTAGTCCGCCAGATTGGGGGCCGAGGTCCGGGCGAAGTAGTCGGGAACGGCCCAGGGTGAGTTGGTGACGACCCGGCCGGTGCTGTTGCGGTAGTAGCTTTCGACGCCGTCCATCGCGTAGACCATGGCGTTGTTGGTGTCGTCGAGTTCGCGGTTGTAGTCCTCGAACGGTTCCTCGCGGACCTCGACGGTCGCCACATCGTCTTTGACCATCTCGGTCAGCATCTCCACCACGTAGCGCACCTGTGCCTCGGCGACGGTCAGCCAGCTGCCGCCCGGCGGGTTGGTGTTGGGCCCGTACAGGAAGAACAGGTTGGGGAACCCGGGCGCGGTGATGCCGAGGTAGGCTCGGGCATTGTCGTCGCTCCACGATTCGCGCAGTTCGACGCCGTCGCGACCGCGCAGCTCCATCGGGTAGAGGTAGCGCTGCTGTTGGAATCCGGTGCACAGGATCAGGATGTCGACGTCGAAGGTCTCCCCGGAGTCGGTGACCAGCCCACGTTCGGTGAGGTGATCGACCCCCTCGGCGACCAGGCTCACGTTCGGCCGGCGCAGCGTGGCGAACCAGCCGTTGTCCATCAGCAGACGTTTACCGAACGGCGGGTACTTGGGCAGGGACTTCTCGATCAGGTCCTCGCGCCCGTCGAGCTGTGCGCGCAGATAGGCGGTCAGGTTGCGCCGGTAGGCGTCGTTGAGACCGCTGACCAGCCTGCCCTTCTCGGCGGCATTGGGGTCCACCCGCAACGCCGGGTAGTTGCGCTCGGTGTAGATCCAGTAGAGCCGGAACCGGAACCAGGCGCGGTAGAACGGCACGTTGCGGTACAGCCAGTGCCGGGCCGGGGTCTGCTTGCGGAAGTACTGCTCGTTGGGGGTGGTCCAGTGCGGTTCGCGCTGGACGACGACCATCTGCTCGACATCCTCGGCGATCTTGCAGACCACCTGCATCGCGCTGGCCCCGGCTCCGACGACGGCGACCTTCTTGCCGCGCAGATCGGTCTCCGGCGACCACCGGGCCGAGTGCAGCACCTCCCCGGTGAACTCGGAGAGCCCGGGGAACTGCGGGATGTTCGGGGTGTTGTGCAGCCCGGCCGCGGTGATCAACGCAGTGGCACGGACGGTCTCGGACCCGTTGCCGGAGTTGATCTTCACCACCCATTCGCTGCCGTCGGCATCCCATTCTGCGCCGTCGACGCTGACTCCGGTCTCGATGTGTGGCGCCAGGTCGAAGTGGGCGATGACATCGTCGATGTACTGCCGGATCTCGTCGGGCTCGGCGAAGTTCTGGCTCCACTCGCGGTGGAAGAAGGAGTACGAGTAGAGATCGTTGGGAACGTCGACGCGGGCACCGGGGTAGTTGGCCTCGTACCAGGTGCCGCCGACGTGGTCGTTGCGTTCCAGCACCCGGAATGGGATGCCGGCCTGTTTGAGGTGTACCGCCGCCGCCAGGCCGGAGAAGCCGGCGCCGACCACGATCACCGAGAACCCGGTGTCCGCACAGCGATCCGTGACGTCGTCGGGGACGAACGGTGCGAACCCGAGCTGCTCGGCGGCCAGCGGAACATACTTCTCGGCAACCGGTTCACCCATCACCGCGGACATCAGCGTCACCAGCTCCGCGCCGTCCGGCGCCGGATGCGCGACCGGTGCGCCTGCACTCCAGTCCGTGATCGCGGTGAACGCCGCCGACCGGATCTCCTCGACGCGCTCGGCCGGCAGCCCGCCGTCGTCGTGGCTCTCGAAGCCCATGGTGGGGGTGATCCGGTACGGCTCGGCCAGCCACCGGGCGTCTCCGGTCAGCTGGTAGAGCACGCCGATCAGGCAGGGCACATTGGCTTCCGCCAGGGCGTCCCGCAGTTCGTCGGCGTCGAGGGCGACGTCGGGTTCGAGGAGTTGACTCATGAGATCTCCTTAGCGAGGGCGGCAACAGTTTTGACCGCGTCGAGACGTTCGGCGGGATCGGCTGCCATGGGGGTGATGTTGACCAGGGTCACGCCTGCGTCATGCAGTGCGATGAGCCTCCGGCGGATGTGGTCGGTGTTCCCGATGAGGGCGGTGGCGTGCACCAGTTCGTCGGGCACCGCGGCGGTGGCCTCGGCGATACGGCCGGCCAGGAAGTGGTCCTGGATGGTGGCGGCCTCTGCCGCGAATCCGTACGCGGTCACCAGTTCGTTGTAGAAATTCTTCTCCCGCGAGCCCATTCCGCCCACGTACAGCGCCAGTTGGGGTTTGGCGGCGTCCACCCAGGGAGTGGGGTCACCGTCGGTGACGGCCACCGGCGCTCGCGCGATGATCTCCAGGGGCGCCAGGTCCGCGGAGCGCTTGGCGGCACCGTCCGCCAGCGCCTCGCCCCAGACATCGTGAATCTTCTCGGGGTAGAAGAAGATGGGTTCCCACCCGTCGGCGATCTCGGCCGTCAGTTCCACCATCCGCGGTCCCAGCGACGCGATGGAGATCGGAATCTGGTTGCGCACAGGCCGATTGATGAGCTTGAGCGGTTTGCCCAGGCCGGTCCCGCGGCCCGGCGCCAGCGGAACCTGGTAGTGCCGGCCCTGATGTTTCAGTGCCTCACGCCGCCACACGGACCGGCAGATCTCGATGGTCTCGCGGGTCTTACCGAGGACACCTTCGAAGGGCAGCCCGTGGAATCCCTCGACGACCTGGGGGCCGGACGGCCCGAGGCCGAGGCGGGCCCGGCCGGCCGAGACGTAATCCAGTCCGGCCGCGGTCATCGCGATCAACGACGGGGTGCGGGTGTCGAGCGGCAGGACGCCGGTGGCCAGTTCCACCGACCTGGTTCGCGCCGCAAGATAGGCGAGTTGCGTTGGGGCGTCGAAGGAATAGGCCTCGCCGAGGGTTACCGAGGACAGCCCCGCGTCCTCCCACGCGGCGATCTCATCGCCCACGTCAGACATCGGCCTCCCGAAGTCCAGGACGGTTCCGATACGCATTGGCGGCGCCTTTCCGGGGTCGGACACGACCGCTCCTCGGTAGCTGCGACCGCGGCGGTCGTGAGTGCAAACTTCAGAGAAGCTCGGCTATTAGATAGCAATATACAGCCATATAGGCTGCAAATGTTAGTGGGCATTCTTATTAAATGAGACTTAGGGTGGCGGAATGCGAAACGCCGGCGAACCCCGTCCACGGGGCCCGCCGGCGTTCTGGCATGAATGAGGGTCAGATGTCGAGAACCAGCTTGCTTCCACGGCTGCGGGACACGCAGATCATCATGCAGTCGTTGCGTTCGCGTTCCTCGTGGGTGAGGACGTCATCGCGGTGTTCGGGAATGCCGTCGATGACCGGTGTTTCGCAGGTTCCGCACATGCCGGACTGGCACGAGGACATCACGTCGACACCGTGCTGCTCGATCGCCTCGAGCACAGACTGGTCCGCGGGCACGGTCAACGTCACACCGTGGCGGGCCAATTCGACCTCGATGGGGGTATTGACCCATTCGGTCTCGACAGTGCTGGAGCTGAAGCGTTCCAGCCGCAGCGCCCCGGCGGGCCAGGCCGTGCAGCGGTCTTCGACCGCGGCGAGCAGACCCTGCGGACCGCAGCAATACACCAAGGTGTCCGCTTGCGGGGTGCCGAGGATGTGCTCCAGATCAAGCAGCCCCCGCTGGTCCTGCGCCCAGAATTCGACCCGGTCACCGTAAGGGGCCAGTTCATCGAGGAAGGCCATGGATGCGGTGCTGCGGCCCCCGTAGAACAGCTTCCAGTTCGCGCCCGCCGCTTCTGCCTCTGTCAGCATCGCCCGGATCGGGGTGATGCCGATGCCGCCGGCGATGAACAGGTAGTTGGGCGACGGCGCCAGCTGGAAATGGTTGCGAGGACCCCGAATACGGATCTCGGCGCCCTGCTCGAGGCTGTCGTGCACGTAGATCGATCCCCCGCGGGAGCGTTCATCGGGCTCGCGGAGCACTGCGATGCGCCAGGTGTGCCGATCTGCGGGATCACCGCACAGCGAGTACTGGCGTACCAGGCCGGAGGACATGATGAGGTCGATGTGTGAACCGGGTGTCCACTCCGGGAGCGGGTGGCCCCCAACCTCTTTCAGCGTCAGGGCGGCGATGCCGTCGGCGATGACATCCTTGCCGACGACGATGACGTCGGCCTCGTACTCCCGCATGACCAGGCGCACGGTGCTGGCCTGTTCCCGGCAGTCAACGCTGGCCATGCGGTCTACCACGTGACGGGCAGCGACTTCAGCCCGAAGATCTTGGCGTCGGTCTTCACCTGGATCTCGTCGGAGGGGACCGCGACCTTGAGTGTCGGGATGCGGCTGAACAGCGTGCTGATCACGGACTGCAATTCCACGCGGGCGAGCGGGGCGCCGAGGCACACGTGGATGCCGTGCCCGAAGGCGACGTGGCCTTTGGCGTCCGTGCGCAGGATGTTCAGCGTGTCCGGATCTTCGAATTGTTTGGGGTCGCGGTTGGCCTTGTCCATGGCCACCATGACGATGTCGCCGGCCGGGATGGTCTGACCGGCGAGCTCAATGTCCTCGGTCAGGTAGCGCGGCAGATTTCCGATGATGTCGAGGAAGCGCAGCAGCTCTTCCACCGCAGCAGGCACCCGGGATGGGTCCTGGCGTAGCAGTTCGAGTTGATCGGGATGCTCCAGCAGCGCGTACACGCTCAGCGAGATCATGTTGCCGGTCGTCTCGTGCCCGGCCATCAGCAGGAACGCGGCCATGCCGGCCACCTCGGGGATTGTCAGGTCGCCGCTGCGAACGTGGTTGAGCAGCAAGCTGATCAGATCGTCGCCGGGATCGTCCATCTTGGAGACGGTGAGTTCTCCGAGATACCCCATCACCGATGCGACCGTCTCGGCCGCCTCTTCCGGTGTGGTGTCGAGACGCAGGAACTTCACTGTCTCTTCCTGGAACCAATCGTGCCGGTCGTAGGGGATTCCCAACAATTCGCAGATCACCAAGGACGGCAACGGGAGCGCCAGGGCCTGGACCAGGTCGACCGGCCCGTCCTGCTCGAGCATCTGATCGATCAGCTTGTTCGTGATCCGCTCCACCGCGGGCCGCATGGCTTCCATGCGTCGTGGGGTGAACTCGCGGGAGAGCATCTTGCGCAGCCGGGTCTGGTCCGGCGGATCCATCGCGACGAAGAAGCCCGGCAGTGGCTCGCCGCCCTCGTCGCCCCGGGATGGGTCGGGGATGTTCCGGACACTGGAGCGGCGATCGCCGAGCACCGCTTTGACGTCGTTGTAGTCGGTGACCATCCAGGCCGGGACGAGGTTCTTGAACGAAACCTTGCGGATCGAGCCGCCATCGGCGTAGTCGTCCGCGGGCGCGAAGGGGCAGGTCCGCGTGAACGGAAACACCGGTGCCGACGAGGAGTCCGCCTCCGGAGCGCCGGACTGGACTTCCGACGTTTGCTCACTGGTCGTCACGCTGAGTCCTCCTTGGAAGTTCGCACCACACCGTCGAATCGGATGATCTCGGTCACAAGTGTGATTGGCGATAGCATCACATAGAGTTTTATCGGCCGTCAAGGTCGCCCGGACGTATCGCGCAACCGCCGCGATCTCAAGATTGCTATGTTTTATGAATGTGCTGATCAACGACCTTATAATGCCGATATGGCGGTTGCTGATGATTGACTGGTCCGGCTGGGTGGGCATGGTCAGCTCAGTACACAGTTAATTGCAGTTCTGAGAAGTGCGTTGCTCCCGGCTCGGTGTCGGCCCGGAATCGCGCCCGGGGGATCAACATCGGGTCCGGTCTCTCGGCGATCGCCGGCCCACAGTTGTCCGGGCCCGGTGTGCCCTCGGCATGGGCCATAGCCATTACTAACCGACGAAATCCGGGGGAGTGGGCCTGCCGATTGCCGGGCTGCCACGGCACGGCTACCGACGTGGGTCCAGGCTGCGCAGAACTCAAATTCACAAGATGTGTGTGTCCGAAAACCTCTCCGCGCGGCCTCGGCGGACTGGAGGGAGTGGCGCTGGCGAGCGATATTACGAGGTAAAACTGCAAATATGGCAGGTCCTGAGATTGCCCGACCTCGACGCCCAACGTGACGTCCGAGTCGCCCTGCTTGACGGTCAAAAATGGGGTGTGCGATGCTATCGCCGATCACAGATGTGATTGAAGCCACTTAGGCCGCGACGTGTGATCGGTCAGGATTGAAAGGCCCAGGTTGATCCAGAGAATGCAGAACTGTTCTTCACAACCAGGATCGTGCCGGCTGCCTCACGTGGTGACCGCCGTAGGGCCGGGTCAGAGCTGACGTGACTACCGCTGAGAAGACGGAAGCAACCTCGCGGTCACGCATCGACGCCGGACTGACCGCTGTCTCGTCGGCGCGTGCCGCCAAACCCGTTCGGGCGCTGGGCGATTTCTTCGCGATGGCACTGGACACGCTGGTGTGCATCCCGCGTAGACCGTTCGCGTGGCGCGAGTTTCTCGAACAATCCTGGTTCGTCGCACGGGTGTCGTTGGTGCCGACGCTCATGTTGGCGATCCCGTTCACCGTGCTGCTGATCTTCACGTTCAACATCCTGTTGCTGGAGTTCGGTGCCGCCGACTTCGCCGGAACCGGCGCGGCCTACGGGACCGTCACGCAGATCGGTCCCGTCGTCACCGTGCTGGTGGTGGCGGGAGCCGGTGCCACGGCGATGTGCGCCGATCTCGGCGCACGGACGATCCGCGACGAACTCGACGCGCTACGGGTGATGGGTGTGGACCCGATCCAGACTCTGGTGGTTCCCCGCGTGCTGGCCGCGACGTTCGTCGCGACTCTGCTGTCGTCGGTGGTGATCCTGGTGGGACTGGTCGGAGGATTCGTCTTCTCGGTGTTCGTCCAGCACGTGACGCCGGGCGCCTTCGTCAGCGGCCTCACCGTGATCACCGGCGTTGACGACGTCGTCATCTCGCTGATCAAGGCCGCGCTGTTCGGTCTGGCCGCGGGTCTGATCGCCTGCTACAAGGGCATCTCCGTCGGCGGAGGACCCGCGGGTGTCGGAAACGCGGTCAACGAGACCGTGGTGTTCACATTCGTCGCGCTGTTCGCGATCAACATCATCGCGTCAGCGGTCGGTATCAAGGCGACGCTGTGAACGCGGGCAGCCCGAGCAGACTTCATCCACGGCTTCAGCGGACCTTCTCCGGCTGGGTCGACGGACTGAGCCGGATCGGAACTCAGGCGCAGTTCTACTTCCAGACGCTCGGATCCACCAAAGACGTTCTCGTCCATTACAAGAAGGAGCTGCTGCGCCTGATAGCCCAGATGAGTCTGGGCGTCGGTGCGTTGGCAGTGGTCGGCGGCACGGTGGTGATCGTCGGCTTCCTCACGCTGTCGACCGGCGCGCTGGTCGCGGTGCAGGGATACAACCAGTTCGCCGAGGTCGGAGTCGAAGCCCTGACCGGATTCGCGTCCGCCTACTTCAACGTGCGGCTGATCGGCCCGGTGATCGCCGGGATCGGTCTGGCGGCGACCATCGGCGCCGGGGCCACGGCTCAGCTCGGCGCGATGCGGATCAACGAGGAGATCGACGCGTTGGAGGTGATGGGCGTGCGCTCCGTGGCCTACCTTGCGTCGAGTCGGGTCCTGGCGGGGGTGATCGTGGTGATCCCGCTGTACTGCGTCGCGGTGCTGTCGGCCTTCTGGGCGGCGCGCTTCGGCACGATCGTGATCTACGGACAGTCCTCGGGCGTCTACGACCACTACTTCACCACCTTCCTCAACGGCACCGACATCATCTGGTCGTTCTTCCAAGCCGTGGTGATGGCGGTCGTCATCATGCTCGTGCACACCTACTACGGGTTCACCGCGTCCGGCGGCCCCGCCGGAGTCGGCGAGGCGGTCGGTCGTGCGGTGCGCACCTCGCTGATCGCAGCCGTGCTGGTCGTCCTGTTCCTCTCGCTGGCCATCTACGGCCAGTCCGGCAACTTCCACCTCGCCGGGTAGAGCCATGGCACACAGTGGTCATCGAGGAAGAGTCCATCCGTTGTGGTGGACGGCCGCGCTGTTCGCGACGGTCATCGGTCTGGTTCTCGTCTGCTCAGCGGCCTTCGCCGGCACCTTCCGCCGGTATGTGCCGGTGACGCTGACCTCGGACCGCTCGGGTCTGGTGATGGAGTCGGGCGCCAAGGTCAAGATGCGCGGCGTCGAGGTGGGCAGGGTCGCCGGTATCGCCGGCGGAAAGCCCACCGTCGCTCTGCAATTGGAGATCGACCCGGACAAGGCCGGCTACATCCCGGCGAACGTCGAGGCCGAGATCGCCACCACCACGGCGTTCGGCGCCAAGTACGTCGACCTCGTCTACCCGGACCAGCCCAGCGCGCAACGGCTCATGGCCGGCGCGGTGCTGCAGTCGCGCAACGTGCCCACCGAGGTCAATACGGTGTTCGACAATCTGGTCGGTCTGCTGAACCAGATCGACGTGTCGAAGCTCAGCGCGGTGCTCACCGCGGTCGCCGACGGGGTCCGCGGTCAGGGCGAGCGCATCGGACAGGCCACCACGGACGCCAATGAGGTTCTGCTGGCGATCAACCCGAGGATGGACCGCGTCGGGCAGAACTGGACGTCGTTGCGCGACGTCAGCGATGCCTACAGTTCGGCGGCACAGGACATCCTGGCGACCCTCGACGCCGCGTCCGTCACCGGCGAGACCATCACCGAGCACGCACAGGATCTGGACGCACTGTTGCTGAGCTCCATCGGATTCTCCAACAGCGGAATCGATCTCATCGCGCCCAACCGGGACAACCTGATCAACGGCATCAACATCCTTGAGCCGACCACGACTCTGCTGCTGAAGTACGACCCGATCTACACCTGTCTGCTGCAGGGTGCGAAATTCGCGCTCGACAACGGTGCCTACGACAGCATCGGTGGCAACGGCCGGTCGGTGGTCCAGGACGTCGGCCTGCTCCTTGGCGACGATCCGTACCGGTATCCCCAGCACCTTCCCAAGGTCGCAGCCAAGGGCGGTCCCGGAGGCAAACCGGGCTGTGGTTCCCTGCCCGATGTCAGCAAGGACTTCCCGGTGCGATACCTGGTGACCGACACCGGATTCGGCACCGGCCTGGACATCCGGCCCAACCCCGGCATCGGATTCCCCGGCTGGGCCAACTACTACCCCGTCACCAAGGCGATACCCGAGCCGCCCAGGATCCGTCACCCCGGCGGTCCGGCACCCGGACCGGCGCCGGCCCATCCCGGCGGCGCGCCCTACGGCGCGGCGCTGTACGGACCGGACGGGACGCCCCTCTGGCCGGGTGTGCCGCCCGCCCCCGGGGCGCCATGAGCATCGAGGAACAGCAGTGAGATCCAGCCTGCGACGTGTAGTCGTCAACCTGACCGTGTTCGTCGCCCTGTGCGTCGTCGCGATGTTCGGCCTGATGGCCGTCTTCGCCAACCTGCGCTTCTCGACCGAGGAGGTCTACCGCGCCGAGTTCACCGACGTGAGCGGACTGGAGGTCAACGACTTCGTGCGGATCGCCGGTGTCGAGGTGGGGCAGGTGAAGAAGATCTCGGTCAACGCCTCCGGTGATTCCGCCGCACACGCCGTGGTCGAGTTCTCCGCGGATCCCTCCGTCAAGCTCACCGACGGATCGAAAGCCCAGATCCGTTGGGAGAACCCCATCGGCGACCGCTATATGGCGCTGTTGGAGGGACCCCAGGACGCGCAACGCAAACTGGAACCGACCGAGGTGATCCCCGCTGACCGCACCGAACCGGCACTCGACCTCGACACGCTGCTCGGCGGGTTTCGCCCGCTCTTCCGCGCACTCGATCCCGACCAGGTGAACACTCTGTCGACTGCTTTGATCCAGGCCTTCCAGGGCGAGGGCGTCACCATCCGGTCCTTCCTGAACCAGGCCGCGCTGGTCACCAACACCCTGGCCGATCGGGATGTCCTGATAGGCGAGGTGATCGGGAATCTCAACGCGGTACTGGGATCTTTCGGTGGACAGACCGAGCAGTTCGCCAAGTCAGTCGACTCACTGTCCGAACTGGTCGCGGGCCTGGAGGAGCGGAAGGTCGACGTGGCCAACGCGATCGCCTACACCAACGAGGCGTCGGCCACCGTCGCCGATCTTCTGATGCAGGTCCGCGCGCCGTTCAAGGAGGCTGTCAGGCAATCCGACCGGACGACCTCCCTCGTGCTCGCAGACCACGAGTACTTCGACGGACTGCTCGACATGCTTCCCGACGCGTACAAGAAGCTTTCCCGGCTGGGCAGCCGTGGTGACTTCATTCCCGAGTACCTGTGCTCGATGTCGTTGAAGCTCAACGGAAAGGGCGGACAGCCCGTCTACGTGAAACTTGCCGAACAGACGACAGGGCGGTGCGCGCCGAAATGAAACCCTTCGCCGAACGCAACCCGTTTCTGATCGGCATTGCCGGCATGGCCGTCACGGCCGGCACGGCGCTGTTGGCCCTGCAGTACGACAAGCTGCCGTTCAGTTCCTCGACCGACGATTACTCGGCCTACTTCGCCGAGGCGGGCGGCCTGCGCACCGGGGCCCCGGTACAGGTGGCCGGCTTCAGAGTCGGCCAGGTGTCGTCGGTGGAGTTGGACGGAAGCCAGGTCCGCGTCGACTTCGATGTCGACGACGAGGTCCGGCTCGGTGATCTGACCGAAGCCCACATCAGGACCAAGAGCCTGCTCGGCTCGAAGGTCCTGGAGGTGACACCGCGCGGTTCCGGCGCTCTGGACGGACCGATCCCATTGGCGCGAACCAGATCTCCCTACCAGCTGCCTGACGCCCTCGGGGATCTGTCGACCACCATCAGCGGGTTGGACACCGACTCGGTGTCCGGGGCGCTGGCCACGCTGGCCGAGACGTTTCAGGACACCCCGCCGGATCTGAGGGCGGCCGTCGAAGGAGTGGGACGTTTCTCCCAGAGCCTGGGCGAGCGTGACGATCAGCTCCGCACACTGCTGAGCAACGCGAGCAGGGCCACAGGGGTGTTGTCCGAGCGTGCGGACGAGATCGCCGGACTCGTGGCCAACAGCAATGCGCTGCTGGCGCAGCTCCGCGGGCAGAGCGCCGCGCTGGAGCAGATCTCCCGAAACCTGTCGGTCTTTGCGCAGCAACTGTCGGCTTTCATCGACGAGAACCGCGAACAGATGCGACCGGCGCTGGACAAGCTCAACGGCGTGCTGACGATCGTCGACAACCGCAAGGAACGCGTGATGCTTGCGATCAAGTACCTCAACCAGTACACGATGGGCCTCGGTGAGACGGTCGGATCGGGACCGTTCTTCAAGGCGTACCTGGCCAACCTCCCGGGTCAGCTGGTACAGCCGTTCATCGATGCGGCGTTCTCCGATCTCGGTCTTGATCCCAATGTGCTTCCCCCTTCGCAACTCTCGGATCCGCAGACCGGACAGCCCGCCACGCCGGCGCTGCCCGTGCCGTTCCCTCGCACCGGCCAGGGCGGGGCACCTCACCTGACGGTTCCCGACGCGATCACCGGGAACCCTGGAGATCCCCGATATCCGTACCGGGAACCCGATCCGGCGCCTGCGCCCGGCGGCCCGGCTCCCGGACCGCCCGCACTCTGGCCGAGCGGTCAGCAGCCGTCGGCGCTGCCCACGCCGGCGCCTGTCCTGGTGCCCGCGCCGAACGAGGCGCCGCCTGTGGTCCCGGCAGGAGGACAGTGATGCACAAGCGAACTCTGCGAACTGTGTTGATGGCCGTGCTCGCGGCGGCGGTGGTCGTCGGCGGTGTGGTGGTGGTGCGCGCCGCGGACCACGCGGGGCGGACCAACATCACTGCGTATTTCGACCACAGCAATGGACTGTTCACCGGTGACGAGGTGCGCATCCTGGGCGTGCCGGTCGGGGCGATCGAGACCATCGAGCCGGAACCCGAGCGGGTCAAGGTGACGTTCTGGGTCGACGCCAAGCACAAGGTCCCGGCCGACGTGAAGGCCGTGATCGTGTCACCCCAACTGGTCACGGCACGCGCCGTTCAGCTGACGCCGGCCTACGAGACCGGCCCGGTGATGGCCGAGAACGCGGTGATCCCGCTGGACCGCACGGCTGTTCCGTTGGAATGGGACGACCTGCGGGCGCAGCTCGAAAAGCTGACCAATGCGCTGGAACCCACCCAGCCGGGCGGGGTGAGCACCCTCGGTGAGTTCGTCAACACCGCGGCGGACAACCTGCGCGGGCAGGGGGCCACCATCCGTGAAACGGTCACGACGATGGCGCGCGCGCTGTCGGCACTGGGGGACCACAGCGAGGACACGTTCGCGTCGCTCAAGAACCTGGCGGTCGTGGTGAACGCTCTGGAAGACAGCTCGGATCTGCTGGCCCAGCTCAACCGCAACATGGCCGCTGTCACCGGGCTGCTCGCCGACGATCCGGGTGCCGTCGGCGATGCCGTCGACGACCTCAACGCGGTGGTGGCCGAGGCGACCGAGTTCGTCAGGGACAATCGTGAGGCAGCCGGTGTGGCCACCGACAGGCTGGCTTCCATCTCGTCCGCGGTCCACGGCGGCCTGGACGACATCAAGCAGGCGCTGCACGCATTTCCGAATGCCGCGCAGAACTTCGCGAATGTGTACCAGCCTTCCCAGGCAGCTCTGACCGGCATGCTGGCGGTCAACAACCTCGCCGATCCGGTTCAGTTCCTCTGTGGCGCTGTCGAGGCCGCGTCACGGGTGAACGCCGTGTACTCGTCGAAGTTGTGCGCGCAGTACCTCGCCCCGATCGTGAAGAACCGGCAGATGAACTTCCCGCCGCTGGGCGAGAACCTGTTCGTCGGTCAGCAGGCCCGACCCAACGAGTTGACCTACAGCGAGGACCGTTTGCGGCCGGATTACGTTCCGCCGCAGCCGCAGCCGCAGCCGCAGCCGCAGCCGCAGCCGCAGCCGCAGCCGG
>NZ_BCRS01000047.1 GCF_001552715.1 Mycolicibacterium vaccae NBRC 14118 = CIP 105934
GCCAGCACCAGCGGCCCGCCCGGGTGCGGCCCCAGCACGGTGGTCGGCCGTCCCCGGCCCTGCGCGGGCGCCGGTGTCTCGTCGAGCAGCCGCATCTGCCTGAGCCGCGCAACCATGTCCGCGGCCTGACCGGTGCCGATCCCCAGGCGCTGGGCGGCGGCGGCCCGGGTGATGCCGGGTTCGGCGCGCACAACGCTGAGCAGTTCGGCGGCCCCCAGCCACCGCGGGTGTACGGTACGTCGCTGGTCGTCAGACATCGCCGAGCAGTATGTCATTTGATTAAACTCGTTGACCGAGTATATTCCGTGGCCATGGCCGTCACCTCACCCCCCGACCGGAGCCTGCGCGCGAACCTGCCCGCACTGCTCTGCCTCGCGGCGGCGTCGTGCCTGGCGGTGTCGACCGAGATGCTGCCGGTCGGGCTGCTCCCCCAGATCGGCGCGGCGTTCCAGATCTCCGATGCCACGGCCGGCCTGCTGGTCGGGCTGTACGCGGTCATGGTGGCCACGCTGGCGGTGCCGCTGACGGTGCTCACCATCAGGTTCGCCCGCAAGCCGCTGCTGATGGTCACCGTCGCCGGCTACGCGGTGAGCAACGCGGTCGTCGCGGTGGCGCCGGTGTTCGCGCTCGTCGCGGCCGGACGCGCCCTCGGCGGGATCACCCACGCGCTGTTCTTCTCACTGGTGATCGGTTACGCCCCGCGGTTGGTGCCGCGGGCCCTGGTCGGGCGCGCGCTCGCGCTGGCCGCAAGTGGCGCCTCGGTGGGCCTGGTGCTCGGTGTACCGCTGCTGACCTCGCTCGGCACGGCCGCCGGCTGGCGGATGTCGTTCGTGGCGCTGACGGTGCTGTCGGTGGCGACGCTGGCCCTCCTCGCGAAGGTGCTGCCGCCCGTCGGTCACGACCGGACCGCCCGGCCGGACCGCACTGAGGGCGACGGCCGCGCACGTCTTGCCGCGGTGGCGATGTCGAACATGCTGGTGTTCCTCGGACAGTTCACCGTGTACACGTTCGTCAGCGTCATGTTGCTCGCCCACGGTGCGCGTCCGGCGCTGATCGGACCGATCCTGTTGGTCTGCGGGGCCTGCGGTCTGCTCGGCCTGTGGTACGCGGGCCGGGGCCTGGACCGCAATCCGCGGCGCACGACGGCGGTGCTGCTCGGGATGACCATGCTCGCGGTGATCTGCCTGTCGGTGCCGTCGCCCGGATTGTGGGCGGTGCTGGTGGTGGTCGCGGTGTGGTGCACCGCATTCGGTGGTGTGCCGTCGATCTATCAGTCCTGTGCGGTGCGCACCGGTGCGATGTCGCCCGAACGCGCGGGCGCCTGGATCAACGCGACGTCCAACGCGGGTATCGCGGGCGGCTCGGCGATCGGGGCGGGGCTGCTGGGGTCGGCGGGACTTCCGGCGCTGCCGTGGGCCGGTGCCGCACTCATCGGGGCCGCGCTGGCGGTCGCGCTGCTGTCCCCCAAGGCGTTTCCGTCTCAGGCCTGACGCTCAGCCGGCCGCGTTGGGCTTCAGTGGCGGGCACCGCCCCTGCCCGTCGGCCGTGAGCTCGAAGTGCCAGATCTCGTTGGCATAGACCTGGCACAGGCCGAACCTCGCACCGTTGGCGATCAGCCAGTGATCGGCCTCGGGCGGCCCGATGTCGATGGCCCGACCCCAGACATGTTGCGACACCTCCGGCGTGGCCACGAACTCGCCGGCCTGCTCCAGACTGCCGTAGTTGCGCACTGCATCGTCGAACAACCTCTGCTGGAAGCCCCGCGACCGCCAACCCGACGTCACCCTCAGTGACACACCCTCCGCCTCGGCAGCCCGGGCGGCGTTCTGAACCGCGGCCAGCAGCGCCGGATCCAGTTGCGACAGAATCGGATTGGCGGTGTCGAACGGCGACAGCATGGTGCCGTCGGGAAGCCAGCCGCCGGTGGTGTCCACAGCGGCCGGGCCGATGGACAGGGGTTCGGCCGGCGGGGGCAGCGGTGGCGGCGCCGGCGGTGGCAGCACGATGCTGGTCTGCACCAGCGTCACCTCCGGTGGGTGACCGCAGCCCGGCAGCAGCGCGGCGACGAACACGCCGGCGATCCCGGCGAGCGCCCACCGCACCGCGGGCCGGGTCACCCCTCGGCCGCCAGGACGCAGAACTCGTTGCCTTCGGGGTCGGCCAGCACCACCCAGCTCTGCTCGCCCTGGCCGATGTCGACACGGCGCGCCCCCAGACCGATCAGCCGCTCCACCTCGGCGTCCTGGTCGTCGGGCGTGAAATCGAAATGGATGCGGTTCTTCACAGCCTTGCCCTCGGGCACCGCCAGGAACAGCCAGTCCGGCCCGACGCCACCAGGAGCACGCAGCGCGACGTCACCGTCGTCCGCGTCTTCGGCCGCCCAGCCCAGCGCCTGCGACCACCAGTGCGCCAGTGCCGGGACGTCGTTGGCGTCGATGCAGATGTCGCTGAATCTCAGACCCATTGCGCCAGTTCCTTCTTCAGCACCTTGCCCATGGCGTTGCGCGGCAGGCTGTCCACCACCCGAACCTCGCGGGGCCGCTTGTGCACCGAAAGCTGCTGCGCCACATACTCGATCAACTCGTCGGGCCGGGCGTCGCCGACGACGAAGGCCACGATGCGCTGTCCGAGATCCGGGTCGGGCGCGCCGATCACCGCTGCCTCCCGCACCCCGGGATGCTCCAGCAGCACGGTCTCGATCTCGCCGGCGCCGATCCGGAAGCCGCCGCTCTTGATCAGGTCGACCGACTCGCGGCCGACGATGCGGTGCATGCCGCCGGCGTCGATCACCGCCACGTCACCGGTGCGGTACCAGCCGTCGTCGCCGAGTACCTCGGCGGTGGCGTCGGGGCGGTTGAGATAGCCGTCGAACAGCGTCGGGCTCTTCACGTGCAGTTGTCCGATCGCCTCGCCGTCGTGGGGCAGCTCCGAACCGTCGTCGGCGACCAGCCGGGTCGACACCCCGTGCAGCGGCAGGCCGACCCAGCCGGGCCTGCGCTCCCCACCGACCAGCGTGCTGAGCGTGATCAGCGTCTCGGTGCTGCCGTAGCGCTCGATGGCCCGGTGCCCGCTCAGCTCGGCGAGCCCGTCGAACACCGGAACCGGCAGTGCCGCACTGCCCGAGACCAGCAGACGCGCCGGTGCCAGCGCGCGGGCGGCCGCGCCGTCCTCGACCATCCGGGACCACACCGTCGGCACCCCGAACAGCAGCGTGCCGCCGAGCTCGGCCACCGCGTGCGCGTACGCCTGCGGCGTGGGTTTCCCGGTGTGCACGAATCGGTTTCCGATCCGCAGTGAACCCAGCAGGCCCAGCACGAGACCGTGCACGTGATACAGCGGGAGTCCGTGCACCAGGGTGTCCTGCGAGGTCCACTCCCAGGCCTCGGCGAGCATGTCGATATCGGCGGCGATCGCGCGGCGGCTCACCACCACGCCCTTGGGCAGCCCGGTGGTCCCCGACGTGTAGATGATCAGCGCAGGGGCCTGCGGCGGCGGCTCCGCGTAGCGGTGCCAGGACCGGGCGTGCATGCGCACCGGGATGTGCGGCAGCCCTTCGGTCTCCCCGGGAAGGTCGCCGAGCCACGCCTGGGCCCCCGAGTCGGCGAGGATGTGCCGCCGTTCGGCGGTGCCGACGTCGGCAGGCACCGGGACGACAGGGACCCCGGCGATCAGGCAGCCGGTGACCGCGAGCACGGTCGCCGCGCTCGGCGTGGCCAACACCGCGACGCGGGAGGCGCCGGCCACGCGTTCGGCCACCGACGTCGCCGCCCCGACGAGATCACTTCGGCTCAACGACACCCCGTCGATGCGCACCGCATCGCCGAGATCTGCGCCCGCGGCCACCGCCGCGGGGTTCAAGGACGCCAGCAACACAGGAACTGAGGCTACTCCCCACCCCTGGTCATACTGGTGCGGTGGATTCCATCCGGTGCGTGGGGACGCGCGAGGTGTACCGCAACAACTGGCTGACGATCCGCGAGGACAGCATCCGCAGGGACGACGGCAGCGCCGGTGTGTACGCGGTGGTGGACAAGCCGACCTACGCGCTGGTGATCCCCCGCGACGGGGACCGTTTTCACCTCGTCGAGCAGTTCCGGTATCCGATCGGGCTGCGCCGGTGGGAGTTCCCGCAGGGCACCGCGCCCGGGTTGGCCGAACTCGACGGCGCCGAACTGGCCGCGCGGGAGTTGCGCGAGGAGACGGGTCTGCTCGCGGCGACGATGACCGAGATCGGGCTGCTCGACGTCGCGCCCGGGATGAGCAGTCAGCGCGGCCGGGTGTACCTGGCCACCGGCATCACCGAGGGACCGCACGAGCGAGAACCCGAGGAGCAGGACATGCGCAGTCGCTGGTTCGGCCGCGCCGAACTCGAGCAGATGATGCGTGACGGGACCATCACCGACGCACAGACGTTGGCCGCGTGGACCCTGATGTTGCTCGACGGACGGTGAGCTGCGTTCGCCACGAACGTCATTCGACGGTCCGGGCCGATATCAACCCGTGACGCAACCGTGCCCGAACCGACCGTGTCGGTCCGGCACCTTGACGGGTAGGGAAATTAAGTTTGCTGTGCCAGCCCTAGAAACTGTGAGGAAACCATGCCGGTGCGACGTGCGCGCAGTGCGCTTGCGTCCGTGACCTTCGTCGCGGCCGCGTGCGTGGGCGCTGAGGGCACCGCACTGGCGGCGACGCCGGACTGGAGCGGGCGCTACACGGTGGTGACGTTCGCCTCCGACAAACTCGGCACGAGTGTGGCCGCCCGCCAGCCAGAACCCGACTTCAGCGGTCAGTACACCTTCAGCACGTCCTGTGTGGGCACCTGCGTGGCCACCGCGTCCGACGGCCCGGCGCCGTCGAACCCGACGATTCCGCAGCCCGCGCGCTACACCTGGGACGGCAGGCAGTGGGTGTTCAACTACAACTGGCAGTGGGAGTGCTTCCGCGGCGCCGACGTCCCGCGCGAGTACGCCGCCGCGCGTTCGCTGGTGTTCTACGCCCCGACCGCCGACGGGTCGATGTTCGGCACCTGGCGCACCGAGATCCTGGAAGGCCTCTGCAAGGGCACCGTGATCATGCCGGTCGCGGCCTATCCGGCGTAGCTCTCAGTCCACCAGCGCGCGCAGGAAGAACCCGAGATTCGCGGGACGCTCGGCCAGCCGGCGCACCAGGTAGCCGTACCACTGGGTGCCGAACGGCACGTAGACGCGGACGTGGCCACCCTGCCCGGCCAGCCGCCGCTGCTCTGCGTCGCGGATTCCGTAAAGCATCTGGTACTCGAAACGGTCGACGCCGCGGCCGTACTCGCGCGCCAACGCGGGCACGGCATCGACGATCTCGGGGTCGTGTGAGGCCACCATCGGGTAGCCGTTGCCGGCCATCAGGATTCGCAGACACTGCAGGTACGAGGCGGTGACCTCGTCGCGGTCCCGGAAGGCCACCGAGGCCGGCTCGTCATAAGCACCCTTGCACAACCGGATTCGCGCACCCCCGGCGGCGGCGAACTCCGCGCAGTCCGCCCGCGAACGTTTCAGGTAGGCCTGCAGCACGGTGCCCACCCAGTCGTAGTCCACCCGCAGCTCACGCACGATGGACAGCGTCGAATCGGTGGTGGTGTGGTCCTCGGCGTCGACGGTCACCCACACGCCCGCGGCCAGCGCCCGTTCGCAGATCGCACGCGCGTTCTCCAGCGCGATCTTCTCGCCGTCCCGCGGCAACGCCTGCCCCAGCGCCGAGAGCTTCAGCGACACCTCGGTCGGCGCCACGTCCGCGCCGGTTTCACCGCGGGCGGCCAGCGCGTCGATCAGCGCGTGGTACGCGGTGACGGTCGCCGCGGCCGCGTCGGCGTCGGCGACGTCTTCGCCGAGGTGGTCGATGGACACCAGCCTTCCCGAATCGCGCAGCTGGGCAACCGATGTCATCACGTCATCGAGGCTCTCCCCCGGCACGAAGCGACGCACCACCTCGCGTGTCAGCGGGATCCGCTCGGCGGCGCGGCGCAGGCCGTCGCGGCGGGCGGCCGCCAGGATCACCGGACGCGCGACCGTGCCGAAGACGCCCACCGCTACACCTCCATGTGCGGATAGGCGTGCCGGGTCGCGGGCACGAACGTCTCCTTGATGGAGCGCGCCGAGGTCCACCGCAGCAGGTTCATCGGCGAACCGGCCTTGTCGTTGGTGCCGGAGGCCCGCGAGCCGCCGAACGGTTGCTGCCCGACCACCGCGCCGGTCGGCTTGTCGTTGACGTAGAAGTTGCCCGCCGCATGCCGCAACCGTTGTTGGGCCGTCAGCACCGCGGCGCGGTCGTCGGCGATCACCGCGCCCGTCAGCGCGTAGCGAGCGCTGCGGTCCACGACGTCGAGGATGCGCTCGTAGTCCGCGTCGGGGTAGACGTGCACCGCCAGCAGCGGCCCGAAGTACTCGGTGCTGAACGCCTCGTCGGCCGGGTCGTCGGACAGCATCACCGTCGGCTGCACGAAATAGCCTTCGCTGTCGTCGTATTCACCGCCGACTGCCACCGTCACCCCGGCGGCGCCCTTGGCCCGCTCGATCGCGGTGACGTTCTTGGCGAAGGCGCGCTCGTCGATCAGCGCGCCCCCGAAGTTGGTCAGGTCGGTGACGTCGCCGTAGCTCAGCGCCTCGGTGGCGTCGAGGAAGTCCTCGCCCATCTGCTGCCACACCGACCGCGGGATGTAGGCCCGCGACGCGGCCGAACACTTCTGCCCCTGGTAGTCGAACGCACCCCGGATCAGCGCCGTGCGCAGCACATCCGGTTGCGCGGAGGGGTGTGCGACCACGAAGTCCTTGCCGCCGGTCTCGCCGACCAGCCGGGGATAGGTGTCGTAGCGGTCGATGTGGGTGCCCACCTCCCGCCACAGGTGCTGGAACGTCGCGGTGGAGCCGGTGAAGTGGATGCCGGCCAGCCTGCGGTCGGCCAGCAGCACCTCCGAGACGGCCTGCCCGTCACCGGCCAGCAGATTGATCACCCCCGGCGGCAGGCCCGCCGCCTCCAGCAGCTGCATGGTCAGGTAGGCCGCGAACATCTGGGTGGGCGAAGGCTTCCACACCACCGTGTTGCCCATCAGTGCGGGCGCGGTGGGCAGATTCCCGGCGATCGCAGTGAAGTTGAACGGCGTGATGGCGTAGACGAAGCCCTCCAGCGGGCGGTAGTCGGTGCGGTTCCACACCCCTTTCGAGCTGGCCGGCTGCTGGGCCAGCAGCTGCCGGGCGAACGCGACGTTGAACCGCCAGAAGTCCACGAGTTCGCACGGCGCGTCGATCTCGGCCTGATAGGCGGTCTTGGACTGGCCCAGCATCGTTGCGGCGGCGATGCGTTCGCGCCACGGGCCCGACAGCAGGTCGGCCGCGCGCAGGAACACCGCGGCGCGTTCGTCGAACGGGGTGGCCTCCCAGCCCGGCTTGGCGGCGACGGCGGCCTCCACCGCGGCGGCGGCGTCAGCGTGCCCGGCGTTGGTCAGAACGCCCAGGCGTGCGGAGTGCCGGTGGGGTTGGACGACGTCCATGGTGGCGCCCGTGCCCATCCGGTGGGTCCCGCCGATGACATGCGGCAGGTCGATCGGGTCGCCGGCGAGCGCGGCCAGCGCGTCCTCCAGCCGGTGGCGTTCCGGCGAGCCGGGGGCGTAGTCGTGCACCGGCTCGTTGGCCGGAAGCGGCACGTCGGTTATCGCGGTGATCGCGGTCATACACCGAGGATCGTCGCTTCCGGTCGTGATTGGCGATGGCTGTTCGGACAACCAGTGGCAGACTTGTTGGGGCAATCGGACAAAGGAACCCGCGATGCCGTCCATACCCGGTCTGGGCCTCGGTCAGCTGCTCCTCGCGCTGGACCGGACCATGGTCACGCTCGTCGAGGCGCCCCGCGGGCTGGACCTGCCGGTGACCTCGGTGGCGCTCGTCGACGCCGACGACGTGCGCCTCGGCCTTTCGCTGGGGCCCGGTTCGGCTGATCTGTTCTTCCTGCTGGGCGGGTCCGACGCCGCGACGCTGAGGTGGCTGGAACAGCACGCCGACCGGCCGGTTGCGATCTTCGTCAAGGAACCGACCCCGCACGCGGTGGCCCGCGCGGTGGCACTGGGCACCGCGGTCGTCACCGTCGACCCGCGGGCCCGCTGGGAACACCTGTACCGCCTGGTCAACTACGCCATCGAGCACCACGGGGACCGCAGCGACCCGCAGCGGCGCTCGGGCACCGATCTGTTCGGGCTCGCCCAGTCCATCGCCGACCGCACCCGCGGCATGATCTGCATCGAGGACGTCGACAGCCGGATGCTGGCCTACTCCGCCAGCGACGAGGCCGACGAACTGCGCCGCCTGACGATCCTGGGCCGGGCCGGGCCGCCCGAACATCTCGAATGGATCGGGCAGTGGGGCATCTTCGACGCACTGCGCGCAGGCCCCGACGTGGTCCGCGTCGCCGAGCGTCCGGAGCTGGGGCTGAAGCCGCGGCTGGCGGTCGGCATCCATCTGCCGGCCGACGCGCGGCATCCGACGCGGTTCGCCGGCGCCATCTGGCTGCAGCAGGGCTCGGCGCCGCCTGCCGACGATGCCGAGGACATCCTGCGCGGCGGGGCGGTGCTGGCGGCTCGCATCATCTCGCGGCTGGCGGCGGCACCGTCGCAGCATGCCGCCCGCATCCAGCAGCTGCTCGGGCTGACGGGGACAGACGTCGGGGACGTGGCGGCGCTGGCCGGCGAGCTCGGCATCCCGGCCGACGGACGCGCTGCACTGGTGGGGTTCCACCGCCGCGGGGCCGCCGTGCCCGTCGACGTCCTGGCGTTGAGCGCCGGCGCCTTTCGCGCCGACGCGCAGGTGGCCGCCGCCGGCGACCGGGTGTACGTGCTGTTCCCCGAACTCCGGGCCACCGCAGCCGTGGGTTCCTGGGCGCGCGGTGTGGTGTCGTCGTTGCGGCGCGAACTCGGGCTGCAGGTGCGTGCGGTCACCGCGCCGCTGGCGGGCCTGGCCGACGCGGCGGACGCGCGCGCCAAGGTGGACAAGGTGTTCGACAGCGCCGAACGGCACCCGGGCGCAATCGATTCGGTGACCTCGCTGGACGACGCGCGCACCACCGTGCTGCTCGACGAGATCGTCTCGCACGTCGCCTCGCAGCCGCATCTGGTCGACCCGCGGGTGCGTCGGCTGCGGGCCGGTGACCCACTGATGGCCTCGACGCTGCAGGCCTATCTGGAGGGCTTCGGCGACATCGCCGCCGTCGCCGCGCAGCTGCACGTGCACCCGAACACGGTGCGTTACCGCATCCGCCGCGTCGAGAAGCTGCTGTCGACCTCACTGGCGGACCCCGACGACCGACTGGTCCTCGCGCTGGGACTGCGGGCGACGGAAACCTGAGCGCCGGTACTGGGCGCTAGGACTGAGCGGCTAGGACTGGGCGCCGAGACGTTGCACCGCGGCGGCGATGCGTTCGTCGGTCGCGGTCAGCGCCACCCGGACGTGGCGGGCGCCGCGCGGGCCGTAGAACTCCCCCGGCGCGACCAGGATGCCGCGCTGCGCCAGCCACGCCACGGTGTCGCGGCACGGCTCGTCGCGGGTGGCCCACAGGTAGAGCCCGCCCTCGGAGTGATCGACGGTGAAACCTGCGGCCAGCAGCGCGGGCAGTAGCGCGTCGCGGCGGCGCCGATAACGCTCGCGCTGCTCCTGCTCGTGGGCGTCGTCGTCGAGCGCGGCCACCATCGCGGCCTGGATCGGCGTCGGCACCATCAGCCCGGCATGCTTGCGCACCGCGAGCAGTTCGGCCACCACCGCCGGATCGCCGGCGACGAAGCCGGCCCGGTAGCCGGCCAGCGAGGACGTCTTCGACAGCGAGTGGATGGCCAGCAGTCCGGTGTGGTCACCGTCGCAGACCTGCGGATGCAGCACCGAGACCGGCGTGTCGTCCCAGCCCAGACCGAGGTAGCACTCGTCGGAGGCGACCAGCACCCCGCGCTCGCGCGCCCACTCGACGACCTTGCGCAGATGATCGACGCCGAGAATGCGGCCGGTCGGGTTGCTCGGGGAGTTGAGGTAGACCAGCGCCGGGGCGGATGAGCCGCTTGCGCGAAGACCAGAAGATTCGGATGAGCCGCTTGCGCGAAGACCAGACAGCACCGAGGGGCCCAGCTGGGTCAGCGAATCGGCGCGGACCACCGCGGCACCGGCCAGCAGCGCACCGACCTCGTAGGTCGGGTAGGCAAGCTCGGGTACCACGACGACGTCCCCGGCCCCGAGCCCGAGCGTGGTGGGCAACCACGCGATGAGCTCCTTGGTGCCTATCGCCGGGAGTACCGCCTCGGGCGACACCCCGGTGATCCCGTACCTGCGCGCCAGCGCGGACACGGCCGCCTCGCGCAGTGCGGGAGTGCCGTGCGTCGTCGGATATCCCGGCGCCGAACTGGCCGCGGCCAGCGCGTCACGGATGACCGGGGCCACTGGATCGACGGGGGTGCCGACGGACAGGTCCACGATTCCGCCGGTGTGCGCACGGGCCGCCGCGGTCGCCTCGGCCAGCGTGTCCCACGGGAAGACCGGCAGGGACGCCGACTTACGCGGCCGGGTGAACTCGGAGGGTTCGCGCTGGGCCGTGGTACTCAGTCCTCGCCCTGCGGGGGGAGATCCTTGATCACCTGCGGGTCGTTGTCGGTCTGGCCGACCTTCGAGGCGCCGCCCGGCGAACCCAGCTCGGCGAAGAAGTCCGCGTTGCTCTGGGTGTAGCTGCTCCACTGATCGGGGACGTCGTCCTCGTAGTAGATGGCCTCCACGGGGCACACCGGCTCGCAGGCGCCGCAGTCGACGCACTCGTCCGGATGGATGTACAGCATGCGTGCGCCCTCATAGATGCAGTCGACAGGGCACTCTTCGATGCACGCCTTGTCTTTGACGTCGACGCAGGGCTCGGCAATGACGTACGTCACGAACTACTCCTCAAGTCCTCTCGAACTACCTGTCCGGTGGGGCTGCTAGCAGGCAGGGCTCAGCCGATGCCGTGACCAACTCAGCAAGTATCCATGCCTTGTGTCGGACGCGCGTGTCAGTGTGCCCTAACTTCGCACGCAACCCCTGCGGGTAGGGGTTGCGCGTGGTTACTGATACTAGACGTCGCAGATACCGCCCGCCTAGTGGCCCACGCCGCGACACGGTCTCGAACGTGTCGCGAACCGATCCCGGCTGCCGGCCGGACCGGTCCGCCGGGAATGAATTCGGACCATAGTCCGTTTGGTCGTGAGGTAACCGTCGGTCCACCGACCCACCTCGACACACAAAGGGACACCCATGACCACAACCACCGCCGCCCTGTCCACCGGAACCTGGGCCATCGACCCCGCCCACTCGTCGGTCGCCTTCTCCGTCCGCCACCTGATGGTGAGCAAGGTCCGGGGCGTCTTCGGCACCTTCGACGGCGCGATCACCGTCGACGAGAACGGGGTACCGGCGGTCCGCGCCGAGATCGCCGTCGACTCCGTCGACTCCCGCAACGAACAGCGCGACGCGCATCTGCGCTCGGCAGACTTCTTCGACACCGAGAAGTTCCCGGTGGCGACCTTCGTATCGACCGCCGTCCGACCCTCCGGTGACGACTACGTCGTCGACGGCGACTTCACCCTCAAGGGCGTGACCCGCCCGGTTTCGCTGACCCTGGAGTTCAACGGCGTCAACCCCGGGATGGGCCACGGCGAGGTCGCCGGCTTCACGGCCTCGGTGACGTTGAACCGCAAGGAGTTCGGCATCGACATCGACATGCCGCTGGAGACCGGCGGCACGGTGATCGGCGACAAGGTGACCATCACCCTGGAGATAGAGGCCCTTCGGCAGTCATGACGTTTGGCGTGAAACTCGCTGTTCTGCAGCGAGTTTCACGCCATTATCCGGTGGCTGATTTCGCCGATCTGATCGATGTTCAGCCGCAGTTCGTCACCTGGCCGCAGCCAGCGCCCGGTTTCCATGCCGCTACCTCCGGGCAGCGTGCCGGTGGCGAACAACTCACCGGGATAAAGCCTTTCGTCCCGGGACGCGTGTGCGAGCACGTCGCCTAACGACCACTGCAGGTCGCGGCTGGAGACCGTGCCGACCCGGGCTCCGTTGATACTCACCGTCCCGGTGAGCGCTTCCAGGCGCGGCAGGATCTCGTCGGCGGTGACGGCCACCACCGACATCGACGACGCGAAGTGCTTGGCCTTCTGCGGGCCCAGCCCGGTGGCCATCTCGGCGCGTTGCACGTCGCGTGCGCTGAAGTCGTTGACGACGACGAACGCGCCGATCGCCGCCAGCGCCTCGTCGGCCGTGGCGTTGAACAGCGGCGCCTTGAGGACGAAGCCGACCTCCAGTTCGAAGTCCAGCGCGGTTGAGTACGACGGAAACGCCACGGGCGTGCCGCTGGGGATGAAGCTCAGGTGGTTGGACATGTAGTAGATCGGCTGGCGGTAGAACAGCGGCTTGGGCCGGAACAGCGGGAACGGCCTTCCGGTGACCTTCTCGATCGCCGCGGCGGCCTGGGACTGGCGGGGATGGAACCGCCGCACCAGTCCGCGTGCCGCGTCGGTGGCGTGCGCCTCGGACAGCATGAAGTCGCGGAACGACGCCGGCTGAAACGGCAGCACCTGCCCGGCAAGGTCGTGCTGGCGCTGCGCAGCGGCGAGCTCCCACCCGGCGTCGAACACCACACCACCCAACGGCGAGGGGTCCTCGGCGCGCACCCATGCCCCGTCGGCTCCCAGAGACTGCACTTCCAACCCGCCGTCGGTGAGCACCCGTCGCAGCTTCATGGTTCCGTCCTACCAGGAGCCTGCTTTGGCGCGCAGGTCCGCGAGCGTGCGCGTTGTCGGACTTTTGCGCGGCGTGTCGGCCGCAGACACGCACGCTCGCCCCACTGGGGGGTGGGGGTCAGGCCGCGAGCGGGCTGTAGTCCGTGGTGCGCTGGCGCGCGGGGCGGCCGATCCCCTCGGCGATCGCGACGAGCTCGGCGACGGTCTTGGCCGAGCCGTTCTCCGAGCCGGCCATCCGCGAGATGGTCTCCTCCATCAGCGTGCCGCCGAGGTCGTTGGCGCCGCCGCGCAGCATCACCTGGGTGCGCTCGACGCCGAGCTTGACCCAGCTGGTCTGAATGCTGGGGATCCTGCCGTGCAACATGATTCGCGCCAGCGCGTGCACCGCCCGGTTGTCGCGGTGGGTGGGCCCTGGCCGCGCTCCCCCGGCCAGATACAGCGGGCTGGACTGGTGCACGAACGGCAGCGGCACGAACTCGGTGAACCCGCCGGTGCGGTCCTGGATGCCGCGCAGCACGTTGAGATGGCCGACCCAGTGCCGCGGGGTGTCGACGTGGCCGTACATCATCGTCGAGCTCGACCGCAGCCCGACCTCGTGCGCGGTGGTGACGACCTCGATCCACATCGACGTCGGCAGCTTGCCCTTGGTCAGCACCCAGCGCACCTCATCGTCGAGGATCTCGGCGGCGGTACCGGGGATCGTGTCCAGGCCCGCCTCGCGCAGCGACGTCAGCCATTCCCGGATCGAGAGCCCGCTCTTGGTGACGCCGTTGGCGATCTCCATCGGCGAGAACGCGTGCACGTGCATCGACGGCACCCGCGCCTTGACCGCCCGCACCAGATCGGCATAGCCGGTCACCGGCAGTTCCGGGTCGATGCCGCCCTGCATGCACACCTCGGTGGCGCCGGCCACGTGCGCCTCCCAGGCGCGTTCGGCGACCTCGTCGGTGGACAAGGAGTAGGCGTCCGCGTCGCCCTTGCGTTGCGCGAACGCGCAGAACCGGCAGCCGGTGTAGCAGATGTTGGTGAAGTTGATGTTGCGGTTCACCACGAACGTGACGTCGTCGCCGACGACGTCGCGGCGCAGCGAATCCGCCAGTGCGGTCACGGCTTCCAACGCGGGCCCGTCGGCCGTGGCCAGCGCCAGATACTCGTCGTCGGAGCACCCCGCCGGGTCCCGTTCGGCCGAGCGCAGTGCGGCCAGCACATCGGTGTCGATGCGTTCGGGTGCGCGGGCGGCCAGCTCGTTCACCTTGGCGCGGATGGACTCCCAGTCGCCGAACGCGCTGCCGAGATCGCTGCGAGTCTCGGTCAGCCGGCCCTCGGTGTCGATCGCGGTGTGCAGATCGGTGCGGCCCAGCGATTCGCCGGCCTCATCGGGCTCCTGCCACGGCCGGCCCACCGGGTTGACGTCCAGCGCGTAACCGGTGTCCGGGTCGGCCAGCGCCGCGACGTGCCCGTACACCCGAGGATCGATCCACGCCGCGCCGGCCTGCACGTACTGCGGCTGCGCAGTGAGTCGCTGAACCAGGTCGTAGCCGGCTTCGGCGGTGACAGCGGCCAGTTCGTCCAGCGCGGGCCAGGGCCGCTCCGGGTTGACGTGGTCGGGCGTCAGCGGTGACACCCCGCCCCAGTCGTCGACGCCTGCGGCGATCAGCGCGAGGCATTCGCTGCGCGACACCAGGTTCGGCGGCGCCTGGATGCGCACCTTCGGGCCCATCACCAGCCGGGTCACCGCGATGGTCGCCAGGAAATCGTCGAGCCCGGCATCGGGCACGTCGGCCATCGCGGTGTGGTCCTTGGCGCGGAAGTTCTGCACGATCACTTCCTGGACGTGGCCGAACTCCTTATGCGAGCGGCGGATCGCGTGCACGGTCTCGGCTCGCTCGGTCAGCGTCTCCCCGATGCCCACCAGCAGACCGGTGGTGAACGGGATCGACAACCGGCCGGCGTCGTCCAGCGTGCGCAGACGCACCGCGGGGTCCTTGTCGGGGCTGCCGTAGTGGGCCAGGCCCTTGGTCTCGAACAACCGCCGTGACGTGGTCTCCAGCATCATGCCCATCGACGGCGCCACCGGCTTGAGCCGCGACAGCTCCGACCAGGACATCACGCCCGGGTTCAGGTGGGGCAGCAGCCCGGTCTCTTCGAGCACCCGGATCGCCATCGCCCGCACGTAGTCCAGTGTGGAGTCATAACCACGCTCGTCGAGCCACTGCCGCGCCTCGTCCCAGCGGTCCTCAGGCCGGTCGCCGAGGGTGAAAAGCGCTTCCTTGCAACCCATTGCAGCGCCGCGGCGAGCAACGTCGAGGATCTCGTCGGCCTCCATGAACATTCCCCGGCCCTCGGCGCGCAGCTTGCCGGGCACGGTGACGAACGTGCAGTAGTGACACTTGTCGCGGCACAGGTGCGTGACAGGGATGAAGACCTTGCGCGAATAGCTGACCGGCAGCCGGCCGGTACCACCGCGCCGCCCGGCGGCGTCGAGGCCGGCATCGCGCACCCGGGCGGCCGACGCACACAGCTCCACCAGGTCGTCACCGCGCGCGGTCATCGCGATCGCCGCCTCGTCGACGTTGAGCGCCACGCCGTCCCGGGCGCGCCTGAGCACCCGCCGCAAGGCGGCAGCGCCGGGCGCACCGGGCTTGGGGGGAACGACCGGGCTGGGCAGATCGGCACCGCGCTGGGGGTTCAGAGCCACTTCCCTATAACCCCGGCGTTGTCGCGGATCATCCACGCGTCTCACTCTCTGAAACAGATTGCGTCTGCCATCCGCCCGACATAGGGATCACAGTAGTCACCTGAGCCGGGTCGCGGCGCCTGCCCCCGCCGGCGGGTGTCGCGTCAGCAGCCACGCCGCGGGCCCCGCCCCGAGGGCGACCAGCAGCACCGGGCCGAACTCCATGATCCCGACACCGCCGAACACCGCGTCGTCGCCGGGTCCGACCACGGTGAACAGCACGACCGTGGCCAGCCAGGTCCACAGTGGCAGCGCGGCCAGCCGCGGCACCGAGGTCCATTGCAGCGCCGCCCACACCAGCGCCACGTTCAGGAGACCGCTGAGCAGCGCACTGAAGGGGGCCGGCACCGTGCCGATCCGCAGGGGCAGAAAGAAGATGGCCATCACGGCCGAGAGCACACCGTCGAGGGCGAGCAGGGACAGCACGAGAACACGTAGCCGGGACGAGGCCGGCCGGGCCGGGGCTGTCAGGTCGGGATGCTGTCGAGCACCGAGACGAGCGAGCCGACCACCCATTGAAAGCTGTCGAGGCGGTCCTGCCAGTGCTGCAGGTTGGGATCCAGGTCCGGGTCCATGTGCTTCCCTTCCGTGCGCGCTCGGTTGCGGGCAGCTTACCCTCCGCACGGGCGTGTCAACCGACAGACAGCCCGGACAACAGATCGGTCTCCCAGCCACGCCCGTCGCGGTCGCCTGCAGTTCCGGCGGCCAGCTTGTAGTACTCCGTCGAGTCGACCGGCAGCGCGATGTTGTTCGACAGCGCGAACGCTCGCCCGTCCGGTGCAACGCTGACCTGGGTCTCGTGGGCGCGCAGCGCCGCGACCCGGGCCGCGGAGTGCGCCTCCAGGTCGAGTGCCGCATCGATCGCGTCGTCGGGATAGCCGACCAGTGGCAGGTCGTCGGCCGGGATGCGGATCCACCCCTCGGGCACGTCGCCGAGTTCGGCCAGCCCGGCGCGCAACGCCGAAGCCGACGTCACCGTCCAGTAGAACTTCGGCACCGACCATGCCGCGGCGCCCACGGCGGCCGTCGTGACCCGGTGGGTGTGGATGTGGTCGGGGTGGCCGTACCCGCCGTTCGGGTCGTAGGTGACGACGACGTGCGGCCGCAGGTCGTCGATCACCGCGGCCAGCGCGGCGGTCTGCTCGGCGAAGTCGCCGTCGACGAAACGCTCCTGCCGCCGCGGCGCAGTGCCTTCCATACCCGAGTCGCGCCAGCGGCCCGCGCCACCCAGATAGCGGGGCCGGTCGACACCGAGGTGGGCCAGTGCGGCGGTGAGTTCGCCGATGCGGTAGCCGCCGAGCTGGTCGGCGTGGTCGACCGCGAGCTGTGCCCACCGGTCACCGATCACCTCACCCTCCTCCCCCAGCGTGCAGGTGACGACCTGCACCTGCGCACCACGCGCGGTGTAGTGCGCGATCGTCGCGCCGGTGGTCAGGGTCTCGTCGTCGGGATGGGCGTGCACGAACAACAGCCGCGGAGTCTCCATTCCGTTCAGCTTGCCTGTCCAGCACGTATGGGCAAAGCCGCAACCACCGATTATGAAGTCGGTCTATCCATCTAGCGATAGGAGCATCGACTTTCAGCGAACGTAAGGCTGCCACTGCCGAATGGCGTCAAATGCCAGGAAATTTATTGACGTACATGTAACCTCGCCCGTGTCCAACATCACAGTTCTGTTTTGAAGGGATCTCATGGACATCACGGTTCGCTCGTACCTCACCGCGGGAGTGGCTTTAGCCGGGGCCGGCGTCATCGCCATCGCGCCCACTGTCGCGCCTCCACCACCCACCGTGGCCGCTGCCGCGCCGCTCACGTCGATCGCCGTGGATCTGTCCGCGGCCGTGAATCCGATCCAGGCCTGGGTCAACGTCTTCACGGGCGCGGCCGAGAACCTGGGCGGGTTGGGGAGTGCATGGCTGCAGGACCCGTTCCCGCTGCTGCGTCAGGCGCTCATCAATGGTCTCGGCTACGGCGGAACGCTGGTCTCCGCGGTCGGCGGCGCCGTCGACGGCGCACTGCAGTACCTCGATTTCAGCAACGAATTCAGCTTGTGGTCCCAACTGGGTGACGCGGTCGAGCAACTGTTCCAGGGCGAGATCGCAGCCGCGTTCAACTCGCTGACCGACGCACTGGTGACCGGACCGATCTTCAACATCGGTTTTCCGATCTTCACATCGGGGCTGCTGGATGTTCCCGCGAAGATCACGCAGAACGTCGCCAACCTCGTGAAGACGCTGTTCAACCTGGAGACCATGCTGCCGCTCGTGCTGGGCGCGGTGGCGCCGGTGATGGGATCGCTGGCGGCGACCGGCGAGACGCTGCAGGCCGCGTTCGACTCCCTCATGGAAGGGAAGCTCATCGACTCGGTGATCAATTTGATCAACCTTCCCGCAGTCGTGATCGGTGCGGCCCTCAACGGCTTCACCAAGTTCGACGGGACCTGGATGCCGGGCATCTTCTCGTTCAGTGAGGATCCCTTCCAGGGTGGTCTGCTGCAGGCGTTGTTCGTGACCCTGCCCAAGGCCCTCGCCGCGGCCATCACACCGGAAGCGGTGCCGGAATCCGCCGCGCGCGTCGCCGCCGACGAAGTCTCCGATCCCGAGGTCGGTGGAGGCACGATGTTCGCGCTGACCAATGTGCAGACCGAGGACGCCGCCGCCGGGACAGAGACGGTCACCGAGTCCGAAACCGCTGCCCCGGTCCCGACCGCACCGGAGGAGCCGGCCGCCGCGATCGTCGACACCCCGGAGGAGGACGCGGCCGAGGAAACGGATCCGACGACCGACGACGGCACGGGGGCCGAGGACACCACGGTGCCCGATCCGGAGGAGACCGACGAGGACACCGGTGCCGAGGATGAGCTGACCGACGAGACCGAAACCGACACGGACGACACCGACACCGACACCGACACCGACACCGACGATGGCAACGACGCCGGCGACGCACCCTCGGGTGCGGCGGGTGACGGCGCCGACTCCGGCGGATCCGACGGATCCGACTCGGGCGACGAGTAGCCCGGCGCACGACAGACAGGCCCCCGCATCCTCAGGGATGCGGGGGCCTCTTCGTGCGGTAGGTCTACTGCGGCAGTTTCACCCAGGCGCCCGCATCACCGACGATGCCCACCGGTACGGCGCCGCTCAGGCTGACGTGCTGCACGCTCGGGCCGGCCGCGACGATCGTGGTGTCCTGCAGGATCGGCAGCACCGTGGCCATGTCCCACAGCTTCGGCTCGACCTCGGAGATCACCTCGGCGATGTCGGCGGTGCCGCGCAGGGCGGCGTCGATGCTGGGCTGAATACTGGGATCGCAGATACCGGTGATATTGCTGGGCGCCTGCACCAGTTCATCCGATCCCGTCGCCGGCGGGGGCGGCGTCTGAGTCGGCGTGGTGCCCGACGGCGGTGCCGGCTCGCTGGTGTCCGGGGCGTCCGGGGTCGACGCCGGGGCGCCCGGCGCGGTCTCCACCGCGGTGGCCTCCAACGCCGGACAGCCGTACCGGGAGGCCAGCGTCGTCGCCAGGTCGCCCCCGGCCGGATGCCAGCCGACCACGGCGTCGACCTGGTTGTTCACCAACGCCTCCCCGTACAGCGTCACCGGGTCCAGCGCCGCCACCGACGCCGCGATCCCGACGTTGCGCAGCTGATCGGCGGCGGTGTTGGCGACCGCGACCGAGGTCGGGTCGTTCGCGGCGACGCCCAGCACCATGGTCAGCGGTTGCCCGTCCCTGACGAGCCGGCCGCGGTTGTTCTCCGGCGGCACCGGCGCGGGCGGGTCGGTCTCCGGCGCGGATTCGATCTCATAGCCGGCCTCGGCCAGCAGCGACATCGCCTCGTCCCGGGTCATCGCCGGCGGCGCGGTCGGCACATAGCCCGGATCCGACGGCGAGCGCACCTGCGCCTGGGCCAGAGTGACGGTGTTGTCGTCGCCGGCGCCGACCGCGGCGAGCAGATCGACGTCCAGCAGACCCAGCACCGCCTTGCGCACCAGCGGGTCGGTCAGCGACGGCTGCTGGGCGCGCAACGTCAGGTGCATCACGCGGGGGGTGACGATCCGCGCCGTACGCACGTCGGGGATCGCGGAGAGCTGGGCGAACACCGCCGAGCCGCCGTGCACCTGGGCGACCTGGGTGTCCCCGTTGCGGATGGAATCGGCCAGCGCGGCAGGCGCGCCACCGCGGCGGAACAGGATGAGATCCGGAACGGCAGGCGTGCCCCAGTAGCGGTCGTTGCGGGCCAGCAGGATCTCGTCGCGCTGCGGATCGATGTTGTCGACCCGGAACTGCCCGCCGGTGACCGGCAACGCTTGGGCCAGACCGGCGGCGAACCCGCCCGGGACGTCCTTGACGATGTGGGCGGGCAGGATGTCGTTGAACAACTCCCGCCACGCCGGATACGGCTGCGCGAAGGTGACGACGGCGGTCTTGCCGCCCTCCACGGACTGCACCCCGGTGATGAGGTCGTAGCCGGCCGGGTCGGCGGCGCCGGGCTGGCTGACCATCTGCCGCCACAGGTACCAGTAGTCGTCGGCGCCGATCGGAGCGTTGTCGGTCCACTGGGCCTCGGGCCGGATCTTGTAGGTGACGGTGAACGGTTCCTCGTCGGTGACCTCCGCCGACACCAGCAAGGAAGTGTCGAGCTCCCAGCGCGATCCGGTCGGGGTGCTGGAATCCGGAATCGGCCGGAACGAACTGGGCAGCACCAGCGAGCTGATGGCCGCGTTCACCGGTGACTGGTCGGACAGCAGGTGCGAGTTGAACCCGGGACCGATCGAGTCGATCGCCATGATGATCTGGGTCGCCTTCATCGGCGGAGGCGGGGTCACCTCGGTGGTGTCAGTGCTCTGCGGCGCCGGCGGCGGACTCGCCGTACACCCCGTGACCAGGGACAACGTCATCCCGATCGCGCTGAGGCCGACGCTGACGGTGCGCAGGGTCGTCGGCATGCTCTACAGATTAACCACGGCGGAGGTCCCGCCGGATCAGCTGTTGGCCTGCTGCTTGGCCCGCGACTTGGCCCGGGCCCGCAGCGACGCCGTCAACTCCACCTTGCGCACCCGCACGATTTCCGGCGTCACCTCGACGCACTCGTCGGCCGCGCAGAACTCCATCGCCTTCTCCAGGTCGAGCTCGAGCGGACGGGCCAGCGTCTCCATCACGTCGGCGGTCGAGGACCGCATGTTGGTCAGCTTCTTCTCGCGGGTCACGTTCACGTCGAGATCCTCGGCACGGGGGTTGATCCCGACGACCTGGCCCTCGTAGGTGTCGTCGCCGGGGGCCACGAAGAACTGGCCGCGGTCGGCGAGCTGGATCATCGCGAACGGCGTCACCGTGCCGCTGCGGTCGGACACCAGCGAGCCGGTGTGGCGGGCGCGGATCTCCCCTGCCCACGGCCGGTAGCCGTCGAACACCGCGTTGGCGATGCCGGTACCCCGGGTCAGCGTCAAGAAGTCCGTCCGGAACCCGATCAGGCCACGGCTGGGCACGATGAAATCCATCCGGACCCAGCCGGCGGCATGGTTGGCCATGTCTTCCATCCGGCCCTTGCGGCCGGCCATCAACTGCGTGACGGCACCGACGAACTCCTCGGGGCAGTCGATCGTCATCGCCTCGTAGGGCTCGTGCAGCTTGCCGTCGATCGTCTGGGTGACCACCTGCGGCTTGCCCACGGTGAGCTCGAAGCCCTCCCGGCGCATCTGCTCGACGAGGATCGCGAGCGCCAGCTCACCGCGGCCCTGCACCTCCCACGCGTCGGGGCGGCCGATGTCGACGACCTTGATGGACACGTTGCCCACCAGCTCGGAATCCAGCCGCGACTTGACCATGCGCGCGGTCAGCTTGTGACCCGACACCTTGCCGGCCAGCGGCGAGCTGTTGGTGCCGATCGTCACCGAGATCGCGGGCTCGTCGACGGTGATGCGGGGCAGCGCGTGCGCGTGTTCCGGGTCGGCGAGCGTGTCGCCGATCATGATCTCCGGCATGCCGGCGACCGCGACGATGTCGCCTGCGACGGCTTCGTCGGTGGCGGTGCGTTCCACGCCTTCGGTCACCAGCAGTTCGGTGATCTTGGCGTTCGTGATGACCGGGTGCCCGTCGACCTCACGCATCCAGGCCACCTGCTGGCCCTTGCGGATGCGGCCCTTGTAGATGCGGATCAGCGCGAGACGGCCGAGGAAGGCCGACGCGTCGAGGTTGGTGACCAGCGCCTGCAGCGGGGCCTCCGGATCGCCCTGCGGCGGCGGGATGTGCTCGAGCAGGACGTCGAAGAGCGGGTCGAGGTTCTCGCCGTCGGGGTTCTCCCCGTTGGGGGGTTCGGTGGTGCTGGCGATACCGGCGCGGCCCGACGCGTAGAGCACCGGCAGACCGAGGGCCGCCTCGGCGGCCTTCTGCGCCTCGTCGTCGAGGTCGGATGCCACGTCGAGCAGTAGGTCGTGGCTTTCCGAGACGACCTCGGCGATGCGCGCGTCCGGCCGGTCGGTCTTGTTCACGACCAGGATCACCGGCAGGTGCGCCTGGAGTGCCTTACGCAGCACGAAGCGGGTCTGCGGCAGCGGCCCCTCGGACGCATCGACCAGCAGCACCACGCCGTCGACCATGGACAGGCCGCGCTCGACCTCACCGCCGAAATCCGCGTGCCCCGGGGTGTCGATGACGTTGATGACCGTCATGCTGCCGTCGGCGTGTTTACGGTGCACGGCGGTGTTCTTCGCCAGGATCGTGATGCCCTTTTCCTTCTCCAGGTCACCGGAGTCCATCAGGCGTTCGACGGCGTCGTCACCGCGGTGCGTCAGCGCACCGGACTGTCGCAGCATGGCGTCGACCAGGGTGGTCTTGCCGTGGTCGACGTGGGCCACAATGGCGACGTTGCGAAAGTCCGGACGAGAGGTCACGTCAAAGATTGTCGCAGTGCACTGCACCGATCGCGAAAACGAGAGATTCCCGTCACGTGAAAGCCACCAAGCTCAGCGGCGTCAAGCCGAAGAAGAAGTGCTGCCGCAGCAAGCCTCGGTGCAAGCGGTGCCCGCTGGTCCTGCACAAGGTCCACAAGGCCGAACTCAACGGGTTGCGGGGCAAGGAACTGGAGAAGGTGTACAAGCGGGCCAGGAAGGCCTGACCGGCGGATTCACCGCCCAATCCCGGGTTTCCGGAGGCTTTCCGGGGCTTTCCGGGGCCGACGCGCGTACCGTTGACAGCACCCGTCAGGCGTCGTGTGGAGGTTGGTCATGACGGTTTACTCGGTACTCACCATCGTCCTCATCACGGTGCTCGCCACCCTGACGACAATGGCGATCTTCCTCGGTCTGGCCAATTGGATCGGCGCGTTCTACATCGTGCGATGTAGCGAGTGTCGGCACCTGACATTCAGTTCGGCCAATCGCAGTCAGGCGTCGTGCCCGCACTGCCGTCACCCGGTACTGACCCACCCGATCCACGCGATCGCCCACCGCGACACCCGTTCCGACGTCCGGGTGGCCCGGGACCGGCTGCGCTACTGACGGGTGCTCGTCTCGGTGGGGCACGGCACCCTCGATCGCGCCGGGCTCGCCGGGCTGCTCACCACGGCCGGGGTGGTCGACATCGTGGACATTCGCCGGTTCCCGGGCAGCCGGCGCAATCCCGACATGGCCCGCGATGCACTGCAGGCGTGGGCGCCGGCGGCCGGGCTGACCTACCGCTGGGAGCCCGATATGGGCGGGCGGCGCCGGCTCCCCGCGGACACCCCGGTCGTCGACACGTGGTGGCGCGTCGCGCAGTTCGCCGCCTACGCCGCGTACACCCGCACCGAAGTGTTCGGCCGGGCGCTCGACGCGCTGCTCGCGCAGGCGGCCGACCGGTGCACCGCGATCATGTGCAGCGAGTCGGTGTGGTGGCGCTGCCACCGTCGGCTCGTCGCCGACGTCGCCGAACTCCGCAGCCGCACCGAGGTTCTGCACCTGATGCACGACGGGAAGCTGGTGCCCCATCCGGTGTCCCCCGCCGCCGAGGTGGCCGCCGACGGCCAGGTCTACTGGACGGAGTGAGGCGGGGCCGGTCTCACCAGCCGCGCCGGTGCGGCGCCGAACCGAGCAGTTCGCCCCGGCCGGCCTCGTCGCGGCTGCGGTAGACGATGTAGGGCCGGAACAGGTAACCGACGGGGGCGCTGAACGCGTGCACCAGTCGGGTGAACGGCCACAAGCAGAACAGGATCATGCCGAGCATCGCATGGATCTGGAACCACAGCGGGGCCGCCGTCATCAGGTCCCCGCGCGGCTGCAGCACCCAGATCGACCGGAACCACGGCGAGACGGTCTGGCGATAGTCGTGCTCGGCGCCGACCGGTGTGGCCCCGATCAGCGTGCACGCCAGGCCCGCGACGATGGCCAGCACCAGCACCAGGTACATCACCTTGTCGTTGCGGGTGGTCGCCATGAACACCGGACCGCGGGTGCGGCGCCGGTAGATCAGCAACACGACTCCCACCAGCGTGCACAACCCCGCGATGGCGCCCAGCACCAACGCCTGGATGTGATAGGCGTCGTTACTCAAACCCACGGCGTCCGTCCAGGATTCGGGAATGACGAGGCCGATGATGTGCCCGACGATCACCACCAGGATCCCGAAGTGGAACATCGGGCTGGCGATCCGCAGCAGCCGGCTCTCGTAGAGCTGCGACGACCGGGTGGTCCACCCGAACTTGTCGTAGCGGTAGCGCCACCACGTGCCGAGGACGACGACGGCCAGGGTCACGTACGGCACCACGTCCCAGAAGATCTCCCCACCGGTCATGTCAGCGCGCCCCCTCTCGGATCGGTGTCCGCCCGGCGCGGTGGGACGGTCAGCGTGAACGGCTGCAGCCCGACCGCTTCGGCGGGCGGGCCTTCGGCGGCCAGCCGACGGGCCCGGCGCAGATCGCCGTCGGTGGCCGCGCGCAGCGTCGACAGCACCGCCCGCACCGCAGGCGCGTACGGGGACTCGGCGTCGACGAGCGCCTGGAACAGCACCTCCAGGGCGACCCGGTGCTCGCCGAGCAGCCGCCGCCCGGCCTCGGGGTCGACGGTCGCGGCGAACTCGAGGACCACAGGCAGGTGGTCGGGCGCTTCCCCGTCGGGCATCACGACCCCGGCCCGCCGGTAGGCGTCGGCGAACTCCAGCATCGCGCGACCCCGGTTACGGGTGTCCCCCGCCGTCCAGTACGTGAGGTACATGGTGGCCCGGCGCCGCATGTCGAAGGTCGCGACGTACTGCTGGGCCGCGGTCATCAGATCGATGCCGCGCAACGCCCGGTGCGTGATCGTGAGTTGTTCAGCCGCAGCACCTTCGGCATGCCGCAACAGTTCGGCGGCGCTGTCGAGCTGCCCGGGGCGGGGATAACTGAGCAGCAGCGACGCGCACTGCCACGCGAGCCGGTCCGCCAGCGGGGAGCGCTTGCGCAGCCTCATCCCCGGTCTCCGTTCTGCGGGAACATCCCCGGCGGCGCGCCGCGGCCGTCCCAGTTCAGCAGGTTCACCCGGGACGGGCGGGTGTCGTTGGCGCCCATATGTTCACCGGTCTGGCGCTGCTGCAACGCGTGGAACGTCTCCACCGCCACGGGCACCGGCACCCCGCTGGCCTCGCCGAACGGACCGGACTCGAACATGCCGGGCCCGCCCTCGAACGACAGTGAACAGCCGGGCTCCTCCGCGCCGGGCAGTGTGTCGGTGGCGTACGCGGTGGGAATCACGTAGCGCTCATCGTATTTCGCCAGCGCCAGCAGCCGGTACATGTCGTAGATGTCCTGCTCGGTCATGCCCACGGATTCGGGGATATCCGGCTGCGTCTCGCGTCCGAGGTTGATGTCACGCATATAGGAGCGCATCGCGGCAAGTCGCCGCAGCACACCTTCGACCACCGCGGTGTCGCCGGCGGTGAACAGGCCCGCCAGGTACTCGATCGGGATCCGCAGCGCCTCCAGCGCGCCGAACAGATTGCCCAGTTCCTCACCGTCGTGGCCGCTGCGGCTGACCGCGTCCACGACCGGGGACAACGGCGGGATGTACCAGACCATCGGCACGGTGCGGTATTCCGGATGCAGCGGCAGCGCAACCTGATAGCGCTGGATCAGCGCGTAGATGGGCGAGCGCTGCGCGGCCTCGATCCATTCGTCGGAGATCCCTTCGGCGCGGGCCGCCGCGATCACCTCGGGGTCGTCCGGGTCGAGCAGGATCGAGCGGTGCGCGGCGTACAGATCGGTGTCCTCGGGCGTCGACGCCGCTTCCAGCACCCTGTCGACGTCGTAGAGCACCAGCCCCAGGTAGCGCAGTCTGCCGACGCAGGTCTCCGAACACACCGTCGGCAGTCCGACCTCGATGCGCGGATAGCACAGCGTGCACTTCTCGGCCTTGCCGGTCTTGTGGTTGAAATACACCTTCTTGTAAGGACATCCGGACACGCACATCCGCCATCCGCGGCAACGGTCCTGATCGACGAGCACGATGCCGTCCTCACTGCGCTTGTACATCGCGCCCGACGGGCAGGACGCGACGCACGACGGGTTCAGGCAGTGCTCGCAGATCCGCGGCAGGTAGAACATGAACGTCTGCTCGAGTTCGAGCCGGACCTGCTCACTGACCTGACGCAGCACCGGATCCCCCGACAGGATCTCCGGTGACCCGCCGAGGTCGTCGTCCCAGTTGGCCGACCACTTGATCTTCATCGGCTCACCGCTGATCAGGCTGCGTGGCGGCGCCACCGGCATGTGTTCGCCCAGAGGGGCATTCGTCAGATTCTCGTAGTCGTACGTCCACGGCTCGTAGTAGTCGTCGATCGACGGCAGCTTCGGATTGGAGAAGATGTGCAGGAGCTTGTCGAACCGCCCGCCCCCGCGCAGCCGTAGCCGGCCCCGCCGGTCGAGCATCCAGCCTCCACGCCACCGGTCCTGATCCTCGTAGGTGCGCGGGTAGCCCTGCCCGGGGCGGGTCTCGACGTTGTTGAACCACACGTACTCGGTGCCGGGCCGGTTGGTCCAGGCCTGTTTACACGTCACCGAACAGGTGTGGCAGCCGATGCACTTGTCCAGGTTCATCACCATCGCCATCTGGGCCATCGGTTTCACTGGTAGACCACCTCCTGCGAGCGGCGACGCACGACGGTGACCTCGTCGCGCTGATTTCCGGTGGGGCCAAGGTAGTTGAACGCGAACGCGGTCTGGGCGTACCCGCCGGCGAGGTGACTCGGCTTGACCAGCAGCCGGGTCAACGAGTTGTGGATGCCGCCGCGGCGCCCGGTGGTCTCGGTCAGCGGCACATCGATCACCCGCTCCTGGGCGTGGTAGACGAACACCACCCCCTCGGGCATCCGGTGACTGACGATGGCCCGGCACACCAGCACACCGTTGCGGTTCACCGCCTCCACCCAATCGTTGTCGCGCACCCCGATTTTCGAGGCGTCGGCGGGGCTCATCCACATCGTCGGCCCGCCGCGGGACAGCGACAGCATGAACAGGTTGTCCTGGTACTCCGAATGGATCGACCACTTCGAGTGCGGGGTCAGGTAGCGCACCGTCAGCCCGATGCCGTCCCGCTCGCCGACCGCGCCTGCCCCGAACAGCCGGGCCATGTCCAGCGGCGGCCGGTAGACCGGCAGCTGCTCGCCGAGTTCCTCCAGCCAGTCGTGGTCGAGGTAGAAGTGCATCCGGCCGCTCAGCGTGTGAAAGGGCTTGAGGTTCTCGATGTTCACGGTGAACGGGGCGTACCTGCGCCCGCCCGTCTCACTGCCCGACCATTCCGGGCTGGTGAGCACCGGCACCGGCCGGGCCTGGGTGTCGGCGTAGGTGATGCGGCGCTCCTCGCTGCCCTCGGCCAGGTGCACCAGCCGCCGCCCGGTCCGGCGCTCCAGTTCGCGGAATCCCTCGACGGCCAACCTGCCGTTGGAGGTGGCCGAGAGCGCGAGGATGACGTCGGCCATCCGCTCGGCGGTGGTGATCGCCGGCCGTCCCGCGCCGGGGCCCGAGCTCAGCACCCCGAACTTCTTCGACAGCTCGGCCACCTCCTGCACCGGCCACGTGGTCACCGCCTTGGTGGTCACCCCCAGCCGGTCCACCAGCGGGCCGAGTGTCGCCCACTTGTCGGCCACCGCCGGGTAGTCGCGTTCGACCACGGTGATCGGCCCGATCGTGCGGCCCGGCACCGGGACCTCACCGGTTTCCCGCCAATCATGTTGGGTCCCGGACGGATAGGCCATTGCGCCGGGCGAATCGTGCTGCAGTGCCCCGAGGACGACGTCGGTGCGGCTACCCAGGTGTGTGCGGGCCAGCCCCGAGAAGCTGCGGGCGATCGCGCCGAAAGCCTCGAAATCCGAACGAGTCTCCCACGGCGGGTCGATCGCCGGGCTGAACGCGTGGATGTAGGGGTGCATGTCGGTCGAGGACAGATCGGCCTTCTCGTACCAGGTGGCCGCGGGCAGCACGACGTCGGACAGCAGCGTGGTCGAGGTCATCCGGAAGTCGATCGACATCAGCAGGTCGAGCTTGCCCTCGGGGATTTCCTCCGACCATGCGACGCCTGTGGGCCGCAACGCTTCCTCGGTGGGCGTGGCCTGCAGGTTCGAGTCGGTGCCGAGCAGATGGCGCAGGAAGTACTCGTTGCCCTTGCTCGACGAGCCGAGCAGGTTGGCCCGCCACACGCTGAGCACCCGAGGCCAGTTCGCCGGATTGTCCGGATCGGTCACCGCCAGCTTGAGCGTGCCCGCGGCCAGCTGTTCGCAGACGTAGTCGGGGATCTCGCGCCCGGCGGCTTTCGCGTCGTCGGCGACCTGCAGGCTGGACCGGTCGAACTGCGGGTAGAACGGCATCCAGCCCATCGCGGTCGCGGCGGCCACCACGTCCATGGTGTGTTTGCCGTTGAACCGCCCCCGTGCGGTCGGGCTGGCCAGCGCGTCGGCCCGGTAGCCGTCGTAGCGCCACTGGTCGGTGTGGGCGTACCAGTACGACGTGCCCGGCATCTGGCGCGGTGGCCGGGACCAGTCGGTGGCACCCGCCATCGTCGCCCACCCGGTGACCGGCCGGCACTTCTCCTGGCCCACGTAGTGCGCCCACCCGCCGCCGTTGCGGCCCATCGACCCGGTCAGCAGCAGCAGCGCCAGCACTGCGCGGTAGGTGGTGTCGCCGTGGAACCACTGGCAGATGCCCGCCCCCATGATGATCATCGACCGGCCCCCGGATTCCTCGGCGTTACGCGCGAATTCGCGCGCCACCCGGATCGCCTGCCCGGCCGACACCCCGGTGATCGCCTCCTGCCAGGCCGGGGTGTAGGGCTCCCCCGCGTCGTCGTAGCCGCTCGGCCAGTCGCCGGGCAGGCCGGGCCGGGCCACGCCGTACTGGGCCAGCATCAGGTCGAACACCGTGCACACCCGGTGCCCGCCGACGCGGCGCACCGGTACCCCGCGCAGCAGCGTGGCGCCGTGGCCACCCGGGGTGTCGAAGCGCGGCAACGTGATCAGTGCGGTCTCGCCGTCACCGGCGGGCCCGGCCACGGTGAGCGCGGGGACCACCTCACCGAGATCGAGATTCCACTTGCCGACGCCGGCGTCACCGTAGCGGAAACCCAGCGAACCCTGGGGCACCGCAACGTCATTCGTGACCCCGTCGAGCAGCACCGGTTTGAACGCCGCGTTCTCCACGCCCTGATGCGCCGCCAGGTCCGCGGCGGTCAGCATCTTGCCGGGCACCACCGCACCGCCGCGCTCCTCCAGCTTCACCAGGAACGGCAGGTCGGTGTAGGTGCGGACGTAGTCGACGAAGAACGGAACACGGTTGCGGACGAAGTTCTCGGTGAGCATGACGTGGCCCATCGCCATGGCCAACGCGCCGTCGGTGCCCGCCGCGCACGGCATCCACTCGTCGGCGAACTTCGTGTTGTCGGCGTAGTCGGGGCTCACGCTGACGACCTTGGTGCCGCGGTAGCGGACCTCGGCCATCCAGTGCGCATCCGGGGTCCGGGTCACCGGCACGTTGGAACCCCACATCATCAGATACGCCGCGTCCCACCAGTCGCCGGACTCCGGGACGTCGGTCTGGTCGCCGAACACCTGCGGTGAGGCCACCGGCAGGTCGGCGTACCAGTCGTAGAACGAGGTCATCGCCCCGCCCAGCAGGCTGACGAACCGCGCGCCCGCGGCATGGCTGACCATCGACATCGCCGGAATCGGGGAGAACCCCGCGATGCGGTCGGGCCCATGGGTCTTGATGGTGTGCACGTGCGCAGCCGCGATCATCTCGGTGGCTTCGGCCCAGGTCACCCGCACCAGGCCGCCCTTGCCGCGGGCCTGCTGGTAACGCCGCCGCCGCTGCGGGTCGGCCTGGATGTCCCCCCAGGCCAGCACCGGATCGCCCAGGCGCGCTTTGGCATCGCGGTACATCTCGAGCAGCACGCCGCGGGCGTAGGGGTAGCGCACCCGGGTCGGCGAGTAGGTGTACCAGGAGAACGCCGCACCCCGCGGACAGCCGCGCGGCTCGTACTCGGGGCGGTCCGGACCCGTCGTCGGGTAGTCGGTTTCCTGGGTCTCCCAGGTGATGATGCCGTCCTTGACGTAGACCTTCCACGAACACGACCCGGTGCAGTTGACGCCGTGGGTGGAGCGGACCACCTTGTCGTGGCTCCAGCGGTCCCGGTAGAAGATGTCGCCTTCGCGACCGCCCTTGTGGGTGACGGTGCGCAGGTCGTCGGAGAACTGCCCCGGTGTGAAGAACCGGCCGCTGCGTTCGAGAAGTTCTTCGACCGCCCCGCCGGTGTGAAACTTCTCGGTCATCGGGCGCGCTCCTCGGATCGGGGCTCGGTGGCGTGCAGGCGCAGCGCGGTGTAGACGAACGCCGCCAGCGCCGTGACCACCAGCAGCGCCAGCCCGACCGTGTAGTCGTTGTCGACGCTGTCGTAGGTCGCGCCCATGACCAGCGGGGGGAAGTAGCCGCCCAATCCTCCTGCAGCGGCGACGATTCCAGTGACCGACCCGACCGCCGTGCCGGGCGCCCGACGCGAGACCCAGGCGAACACGCCGCCGGTGCCGATACCCAGGAAGATGGCCAGCGTGATGAACGTGACGGCCGACCACAGATCCGGGGGCGGCTGGAAGATCGCGACGAAGGCCATCAGCGCGGTGCCCGCAAAGGACACGAGCACAACGTATTTCGGGGCGAAGCGGTCGGCGAGCGCGCCGCCGACCGGGCGGGCGAGCACCGCCGCGACCGCGAATCCGGCAGTGCGCGCGCCCGCGTCGACCGCGGAGAAGTCGTAGATGGTCCTGATGTACGTGGGCAGGTAGTTGGCGAAGGCGACGAATCCGCCGAAGACGATGGCGTAGAGGATCGACATCTCCCAGGTGACCGGGAGTTTCGCCGCGGCGGCCAGCTTCGGCAGGACCGGGTCGTGGTTCGGTATGAACAGCGGCGCGTTTTTCATCACCACCACGCAGAGCACCGCCGTCACCGCGAGCGCCCCGGCGATGATCACATGCGTGGTCATCAGCCCGAACCAGCCCACGAACCGGGGTGTGAAGAACGCCGACAGGGCCGTACCGACCATGCCCATGCCGAACACCCCGGTGGCGTAACCCCGCCGACTGGGTTCGTACCAGTGGTTGGCGAACGGGATTCCGACCGCGAAGATGGTGCCCGCGATACCGAGGAAGAACCCGGACACCAGCAGCAGCGGATAGGACCCCGCCTCACCGGCCGCGCCGACAGCCAACACCGGCAGGATCGACGCCAGCGACACCGCGATGAACAACGCGCGGCCGCCGAACCTGTCGGTGAGCGACCCGATCACGATCCGCCCCAGCGCCCCCACCAGGATCGGGGTGGCGACCAGAACGGATGCCTCACTGCTGCTCAACGACATGTCGCCGGCGTAGGTGGTCGACAGCGGGCCGATCATGTTCCACGCCCAGAAGTTGATCGCCGATACCCAGGTGGCCAGCGCCAGATTGAGTCCCGGATGTGCGCCGGTCTCCGGCAGCGTCGCCGTGCTCACCGCCTGAGCCAATCAAACTCGCAAGGTCGGCGCGGCGTTTCGCGTTGATCGAAACAATCTGCGGCACAGGCATTTCGGTATGCAAAGACCTGGCGTAGCGGACACGTGAACTACACCGACACCCGAGTGCCGAAACCGCAGTTTCGCGGGTGGTTCCTGGCGTACCGCGGGGTTGCGCGCCGGCACGGCGGCCGCTGTCCGGCGCCGTTACCGGATTCCGCCGGCCGGCAGCCAGCCCAGGTCCGGCAGCCACGCCCGGTCGGCGGGCACCCACGGCAGGTCGGCGATCTCGGCGCCGCGCACCCTGCGCAGCGCTCGGTGGTCGTGCGGGCCCCGACCGTCACGTCGACGCCGAGCTCCTCGTTCAGCTACCGGGCCGGCGCGCGGCGGGCGGCCGCCTCAGGTAGCGAGCGAAGCCCCGGGCAGGTTCAATGCAAAGTACTTGACTCCTATGCGAACATGCCCAGCAGGGCGGCGGTGTTGTCGGCGGATTGGAGAGTGCTCAGTGCGTGTGTTCATCCGGTCACTGCTCGTCACCGTCGTTGCGGTGCTCGGCGCGACGGTGCTGGCCATCGGTTCGTCCCTGACCGCAGCGGTGGCGGCGCTGGCCGACCCCGTTGCTCTGATCATGGGAAACAGCGGCCGCCCCTGGCCCGAGGAGTCCTACGTCGCCAATGCCATGCGGCGCTACATCGAGCCCAATTCGACCTGCGGAACCGAGACCTGCGAGGCCCGCAACGTCTACGGTCCGGAGGAATTCTGGCCGGTGTACGGCGGGCTGACCGCAATGAGCTTCAACCGGTCGACCGCTGTGGGGCTGGATTACCTGGACGCCGCGTTGCAGCAGCAGCTGCACGCCGAGCCCGGGGAGAAGGTGGTTATCTTCGGCTACTCGCAGAGCGGCCGGATCACCAACCTCCAGCTTCGTAACCTCGCAGACCCGGACTACGCGGTGGGCAACGACAAGATCGTGCCGGACGCGAACCAACTCCAGATCGTCCTGGTCGGCAACTGGAGCCGCCCCAACGGTGGGATCGGGTCCCGGTTCAACGGCATCACCATTCCGATCCTCGACATCACCTTCGACGGCCCCACCCCGACCGACACCGGTTACCAGATGACCGATATCTCCTACGAATACGACATCATCTCCGACGCGCCGTTGTACCCGATCAATTTGTTGGCGACGGCCAACGCGGCGCTGGGCTTCTTCTACGCCCACCTGACATATGCCGACCCATCCGCCACCGGCGCGGCCTTTCCCTGGGGGTCGCACAGTGAAGCGTCGTTCGAAGAGCTGCTCGCCTCGTCGACGGTGCAGAAGTACCCGGGCAAGGGGCAAGATCCGAACGGCAACCCCGAGGACTGGGACAACACCTATGTCCTGATCCCGTCGAAGCACCTTCCGCTGCTGCAGCCGATCCGCGATCTCGCAGCCGCCACCCGCACGTCCGCGATCATCGAGCCGCTGATGTTGTTGATCGAGCCGACGCTGAAGGTGCTGATCGACACCGGGTATGACCGGACCATCCCGATGGGCAAGAACACCCCGGCCCGCTTGATCCCGCTGATCAACCCGTTCAAGCTGACCGCCGACCTCGCCAAGGCGGTCGGTCAGGGTATCCACGACGCGCTCGGAATCAAATCCGCGGTCCCCGCCGCGCCGACGGTCACCCCCTCCGCCGAGAGCGCTACGCCACTGCGCGACTCCCAGACGGTTGCCGACAAACGCCTCGACAAGGCGGCGCAGGAGCCCGCTGAGGACGAGACGCCCACAGTGGCAGAGGAATCCAGCGATAGCTCCAGGCATCCGGAAGAGGACGGGGATGCGGCGACGGACGCGGATTCGGATACGGATACGGATACGGACGAACTGTCGGGCGGCAGCGAGCAGGACACCGTCGAGCAGGACACCGGCGATCCGGCGGACAGTGCGGACACCACGGACGAGGTGCGGCAACCCGGCACCCCGGAGTCCACCGACGCAGCCGACTCCGACGACGCCGCCACGTCCGACCGCGCCGACGAGGCCGAGTCGGGAAGCGACGCGGACCGCGCCGCCACGAAGCCGGACGCCGGCGATAGCGCCGCCGCGTAGCGGCGAAGCCCTCTGTCCCTGGCGCTTCAGTCAGACCCGGGGTGCCCGAAGTCCTCTGCGTCGAGCAGCCTGCCCAGGTCCGGCAGCCACGCCCGGTCGGCGGGCACCCACGGCAGGTCCGCGAGCTCGGCACCTCGCACCCAGCGCAGCGCGCGGTGGTCGTGCGGCGCCACGACTCCGCCGGTGCGGGTGACCACGTAGGCGCGCAGACATGCCGTCGGGCTCAACGCGACCTCGGCGCCGACGCGGGCACCGACCGTCACGTCGACGCCGAGCTCCTCGTTCAGCTCCCGCGCCAGCGCGCTCTCATCGGTCTCCCCCGGGGCGACCTTTCCGCCGGGCAGCTCCCACAGTCCGGCCAGCTCCGGCGGGCGGGCGCGCTGGGCCACCAGCAGCGCCCCGCGCTCCACGAGCGCACCCGCCACCACGATCAAGTTCGACACTGCGCCAGACGGTATACCGTCGAGGTCATGGCTGTGTTATCGGATGAACAGGTCGACGCCGCACTGTCCGAGCTCGACGGCTGGGAGCGCACCGACGGAGCCCTGCGGCGGTCGGTGAAGTTCCCGGCGTTCCTCGACGGCGTCGACGCCGTCCGCCGCGTCGCCGAGCACGCAGAGGCCAAAGACCACCACCCCGACATCGATATCCGTTGGCGGACGGTGACTTTCGCATTGGTCACACACTCCGAAGGCGGCATCACGGACAAGGACGTGCAGATGGCCCGCGATATCGACGGGATCCTCGGCTAGCGATCCAGGCCAGCGTCGCCAGCGTGGCCGCGATGTAGACCAGGCCGGCCCACGCCAGGTACCACGGCCGCGGGATCACCCAGATGCTGGGCTGGGCGAAGCTGAGCAGCCACGGCACGCCGATCAGCGTCAGCGCCAGCCAGCCCCAGCCGAGCACCCGCGCCCCGAGTTCCCGCCGCAGCGGCCCGTGCAGCAGCCAGATCATCAGCGGGATCAACCACACCCAGTGGTGGGTCCACGAGATCGGGGACAGCAGCAGACCGAACAGTTCGACGACGACGATCGCGCCCAGCCGGTCGTCGGCCCCGCCGATGGCCCGCCAGGCCAGCAGTGCCAGCACGGCGGTCACCGCGACGCCGGCCAGCACCGCCGGACCGTAGCCGGCGTCGTGGCCGAGGAGCCGGGAGATGCCGCCCCGCCAGGACTGGTTGAACGATGTGCCGATGGGCCCCACCCGGTCGGCGTCGCCGAGAAGTTCGGTGAAGTAGAACCGGGTCTGCTGGCCGACCAGCAGCGCCGACACGCCGACCGTCAGGAAGAACACGACCGCGGAGAACCCCACCGCGGCCCACCGCCTGGCACCGACGAAATACAGCCCCGCCACCGCGGGGGTCAGCTTGACGCCTGCGGCCAGCCCGACCAGCAGGCCCGACAGCCACCACTTCGAGGTGTAGACCGCATAGAGCACCATCAGCACGAGCAGCACGTTGACCTGCCCGTAGTCGAAGGTGCTGCGCAGCGGCTCGGTCCAGATGCCGACGGCCGTCCACAGCATCGCGACACGCCGGCCGCCCGGCGCGGACGACGGGGTCAGCAGCCGCTGGCTGAGCCGCACCACGCCGTAGAGCGCGGCGATGATGCCGACCTGCCACACGAACGCCACCAGGCCGAACGGCAGCAGTTGCATCGGGTAGAACACCACCGCGGCGAACGGCGGATAGGTGAACGGCAGCGGGAAGTCCGGCGTCTGCTCGCCGTAGACGTAGCTGTACAGCGTGCCGGGGCCGTCGAGTTCGGCGGCCCCGCCGACGTAGACGTGCAGGTCGACGAAGTTCGCGCCGTTGGGCACCAGGTAGGTCCAGGCCAGCCGCAGCGCGACGCTCAGGACCAACAGGGCGGGCGCCGCCGCGCGCAGACGGGCGGTCATCCCGGTGGTGTGTTCGGTGGTGTCGATGCGCCCGACTCTAGCGAGCGGGTCACCGTCCGCCTTCACCTCCGTAACGGTTCCATAAATGCCACTCTTGTCACTTGAGTAACTCTAGTAACAGGCTAGCTTCGGGTGAAGGCGTGCCGTCTGTGTCATTCACGGCCCATCAGCGCCACCGACGGAAATGGGAGAACTTTCATGCACCGCACCCGGAAAATGTTCGCCACATCGATGATTGCCGCGGCGGGGGCGGTGTCTGCTGCCGTCGCGTTCAGCGCCAGTGCCGCCGCACAGCCGGCTCCCCTGCCCGCTCCCGCGCCCGCCCCGGCGCCGGCGCCTGAGGTCCCGGGAATGCAGTTCCTGCAGCAGCTCGCCGCCAACCCCG
>NZ_BCRS01000048.1 GCF_001552715.1 Mycolicibacterium vaccae NBRC 14118 = CIP 105934
GTCGACGTGCTCATCGCGAGCACCGGCGGGGCGGCAGGCAGCGGGTCGTCGGGCTCGTCGACAGTGGACTCGTACTCGCTGCACAGCGGCGACGGCAACAACCTGCCGCGGTACCGCAACCCGCGCGTCGACGCGATCATCGCCACCCTGGCCGTGATCTCCGACCCGAAGGAGACCGCGCGCCTGCTCGCCGAGGCGGCGCCGATCCTGTGGGCCGACATGCCGACGTTGCCGCTGTACCGGCAGCAGCGCACACTGCTCACCTCGACGAAGATGTACGCGGTGAGTGGGAATCCGACGCGATGGGGTGCTGGATGGAACATGGACCGTTGGAAGCTGAGCCAGTGACCGACATCGCCGAGGTCATCGCCTCCCTGGTTCGGGAGGTCCCTGACTTCCCGGAACCCGGGGTGCAGTTCAAGGACCTCACGCCGGTGCTGGCCGACGCCCGCGGGCTGGCCGCGGTGACCCACGCGGTGGCCGACGCCGCGCGCGGGGCCGATCTGATCGCCGGGGTCGACGCCCGCGGCTTCCTGCTCGGCGGCGCGGTCGCGTTGTCCCTCGGGATCGGGGTGCTCGCAGTGCGCAAGGGCGGCAAGCTGCCCCCGCCGGTCCTGGGGCAGAGCTACGACCTCGAATACGGCTCGGCCACGCTGGAGGTGCCCGCCGCGGGTGTCGAGCTGGCCGGCCGTTCGGTGGTGGTGATCGACGACGTGCTGGCCACCGGCGGCACGCTGGGCGCCACCCACCAGCTGCTCACCCGGGCGGGCGCGCACGTGACGGGCGCGGTGGTGATCATGGAGCTGACCGCGCTGGGTGGCCGTGCGGCGCTCGCACCGCTCGAGGTCACCAGCCTCTACACCGTCTAGCGGACTATCCTGCGAAGAGCACCGATCCTGGAGGTGGAGATGGCTGACAAGGTTCGGATCGAACCCGTCGCCGACCAGGCTGTGCAATCACCGCCCCGGCCGGTCGCCGGCCCGGAGACCCAGCCGATGGAGATGGGCCGGACCGAAACGGCCCGCACCGACACCGCCCGCACCGACACCGCCAAGCCGGCCACCAGCGCGTCGCGCCGGGTGCGCGCCCGGCTGGCCCGCCGGATGACGTCGCAGCGCAGCACCATCAACCCGGTGCTGGAGCCGCTGGTCGCGGTGCACCGGGAGATCTACCCCAAAGCCGACCTGACCCTGCTGCAGAAGGCCTACGAGGTCGCCGAGCAGCGGCACGCCGACCAGTTGCGCCGGTCGGGCGACCCGTACATCACCCATCCGCTGGCGGTGGCCAACATCCTGGCCGAACTCGGCATGGACACCACCACGCTGATCGCGGCGCTGCTGCACGACACCGTCGAGGACACCGGCTACACGCTGGAGGCGCTGACCCAGGAGTTCGGCGTCGAGGTCGGCCATCTCGTCGACGGCGTCACCAAACTGGACAAGGTCGCACTCGGCACCGCCGCCGAGGGCGAGACGATCCGCAAGATGATCATCGCGATGGCGCGCGACCCGCGCGTACTGGTGATCAAGGTCGCCGACCGGCTGCACAACATGCGCACGATGCGTTTCCTGCCGCCGGAGAAGCAGGCGCGCAAGGCTCGCGAGACGCTGGAAGTCATTGCCCCGCTTGCACATCGGCTCGGCATGGCGACGGTCAAGTGGGAGCTGGAGGATCTGTCGTTCGCGATCCTGCACCCGAAGAAGTACGAGGAGATCGTGCGCCTGGTGGCCGATCGGGCCCCGTCGCGCGACACCTACCTGGCCAAGGTGCGCGCCGAGATCACCGCCACGCTGAACTCGTCGAAGATCCACGCCACCGTCGAGGGCAGGCCCAAGCACTACTGGTCGATCTATCAGAAGATGATCGTCAAGGGGCGCGACTTCGACGACATCCACGACCTGGTGGGGGTGCGCATCCTGTGTGACGAGGTGCGTGACTGCTACGCGGCGGTCGGCGTCGTGCACTCGCTGTGGCAGCCCATCGCGGGGCGGTTCAAGGACTACATCGCCCAGCCGCGGTACGGGGTCTACCAGTCGCTGCACACCACCGTCGTCGGGCCTGAGGGCAAGCCGCTGGAGGTGCAGATCCGCACCATCGACATGCACAAGACCGCCGAGTACGGCATCGCCGCGCACTGGCGCTACAAGGAAGCCAAGGGCCGCAACGGGACTCCGCCCCAACACGCCGCCACCGAGATCGACGACATGGCGTGGATGCGGCAGCTGCTCGACTGGCAGCGGGAGGCCGCCGACCCGGGCGAGTTCCTGGAATCGCTGCGTTACGACCTCGCGGTGCAGGAGATCTTCGTGTTCACCCCGAAGGGGGACGTGATCACCCTGCCGACGGGCTCGACGCCGGTGGACTTCGCCTACGCGGTGCACACCGAGGTGGGTCACCGCTGCATCGGCGCCCGCGTCAACGGCCGCCTCGTCGCGCTGGAGCGCAAACTCGAAAACGGGGAAGTGGTCGAGGTCTTCACCTCGAAGGCGCCGAACGCCGGCCCGTCGCGCGACTGGCAGACCTTCGTGGTGTCACCGCGCGCCAAGGCCAAGATCCGGCAGTGGTTCGCCAAGGAGCGCCGCGAGGAGGCGCTGGAATCCGGTAAAGAGGCGATCGCGCGCGAAGTACGTCGCGGCGGACTTCCGTTGCAGCGCTTGATGAACGCCGACACTGTGGCCGCGCTGGCCCGCGAGCTGCGCTACGCCGACGTCTCCGCGCTCTACACCGCCGTCGGCGAGGGACACGTGTCGGCGCGTCACGTGGTGCAGCGGCTGCTGGCCCAGCTCGGCGGTGACGACGAGGCTGCCGACGAGATCGCCGAGCGGTCCACGCCGGCGACCATGCCGGTGCGTCAGCGCACCAGCGACGACGTCGGGGTCGCGGTGCCGGGGGCGCCGGGCGTGCTGACCAAGCTGGCCAAGTGCTGCACGCCGGTGCCCGGCGACAACATCATGGGTTTCATCACGCGCGGGGGCGGGGTCAGTGTGCACCGCACCGACTGCACGAACGCGTCGTCGCTGCAACAACAGTCCGAACGCATCATCGACGTGCAGTGGGCGCCGTCGCCGTCGTCGGTGTTCCTGGTCGCGATCCAGGTCGAGGCACTCGACCGGCACCGGCTGCTCTCGGACGTGACCCGCGTGCTGGCCGACGAGAAGGTCAACATCCTGTCGGCGTCGGTGACCACGTCCAATGACCGGGTGGCGGTCAGCCGGTTCACCTTCGAGATGGGTGACCCCAAGCATCTGGGCCACGTGCTCAACGTGGTGCGCAACGTCGAGGGCGTCTACGACGTCTACCGCGTCACGTCGGCGGCGTGAAGCCGCCGCCGACGTCGCCGACGCGTGATCAGTCCAGCTGGATGGACTTCACCGTGGTGGCCAGCTTCGGCGCACCGTCCGGGCCGCCGCCGTCGACACCCTCGGCCGCGATCTTGTCCAGGGTCTCCAGGCCGGTCTCGTCGATGGTGCCGAACACCGTGTACTGCGGCGGCAGCTGCGAGTCCTGGTAGACGAGGAAGAACTGGCTGCCGTTGGTGCCCGGGCCGGCGTTGGCCATCGCCAGCGTTCCGCGCGGGTAGACGACCGGCTGGTTGAGCGCCGGGTCGTCGGGCTGGTACTGGTCGGTCGGGTACTCGTTGGCGAACTCGTACCCCGGCCCGCCGGTGCCCTCACCGGTCGGGTCGCCGCACTGCAGCACGCCCAGGGACTCGCTGGTCGTCAGCCGGTGGCACGGGGTGTCGTTGAAGTAGCCCTGCTGGGCCAGGCTGGCGAAGCTGTTGACCGTACACGGGGACTTGCCGTTGTCCAGCTGCAGCCCGATGTTGCCCCGGTCGGTGGCCATGCTGGCGCTGACCTCGGCCGGCTCGGTGGGCACCTTGCCCGAGCGCGGCGGGGTGTTCTCCTTGCTGGCCGCGTCGGCGGACTGCGGGTACTGGCAGTTCTGGCCCAGTCCCGCGGGTGCGACGAACTCGGGCAGCGCGCCGGACTGCGGCGGCGCCGGCATGTCGAACGCTGACGACGTCTCCGGGGTGGAGGAGGCCGGGGCTGCGGTCGGGCTGTCCGAGTCGCGGTTGGTGATCACGATGGTCGCGACCACCGCGCCGACCACGACGACGGCCGCCGCTGCGGACCCGATGATCGTCATCTGGCGGCGCTTGCGCTCGCGCTCGGCCCGATTCTCCAGCTGACGTTCCAGCTTGCGCTTGGCGGTCTCACGTCGTTGTTCGTTCGTCGGCACGCCCGGTGTCCTCCTCGAAAAGTTGATCCGGTCGGCACCGAGTGTGCCAGTTCGCGCCGAGTGTGGCCGCCGCGACCCTGCTGAACAGCGCCGCGAGCTGGACATGGGAAGCTGGAACGGTGTTGATCACCGGATTCCCGGCCGGCATGTTGGCGTGCAACTGCTACGTGCTGGCCCCGCGACAGGGCGCCGACGCCATTGTCGTCGACCCCGGTCAGCGGGCGATGGGTCCGCTGGCGCGGATCCTCGACGAGAATCGGCTCACCCCGGCGGCGGTGCTGCTCACCCACGGGCACATCGACCACATGTGGTCGGCGCAGAAGGTGTCCGACACCTACGGCTGCCCGACCTTCATCCACCCGGCTGACCGGCACATGCTCAGCGACCCGATCAAGGGGCTCGGGCCCCGCGGATTTCTCGGCGGCATCGCGCGCTCGGCAGTCGGTGCGATGTTCAGCGAGCCCCGGCAGGTGCTCGAGCTCGACCGCGACGGCGACAAGATCGAGCTGGGCGGGATCACGGTGGCCGTCGACCACACCCCGGGCCACACCATGGGCTCGGTGGTGTTCCGCGTCGAGGAGGGCCCGGACCGCATGGTGTTCACCGGCGACACCCTGTTCCGGGCGACGGTCGGGCGCACCGACCTGCCCGGCGGTAGCGGGCGCGACCTGATGGAATCTCTCGTGACGAAACTGTTGGTGCTCGACGACGACACCCTGGTGCTACCGGGGCACGGCGAGCGCAGCACCATCGGCATCGAACGCCACACCAACCCATTTCTCGAAGGTTTGACTCCGTGACTGACTCGTTCAAGGCGCCCAAGGGCGTCCCCGACTATTTCCCGCCCGACTCGGCGGAGTTCGTCGCCGTGCGCAGTGGACTGCTGACCGCGGCGCGGCGGGCCGGCTACGGCGACATCGAGTTGCCGATCTTCGAGGACACGGCGCTGTTCGCGCGCGGGGTGGGGGAGTCCACCGACGTGGTCTCCAAGGAGATGTACACGTTCGCCGACCGCGGCGACCGGTCGGTGACCCTGCGGCCGGAAGGCACGGCCGGGGTGATGCGGGCGGTCATCGAGCACGGCCTGGACCGTGGTCAGCTGCCGGTCAAGCTGTGCTACTCGGGGCCGTTCTTCCGGTACGAGCGGCCCCAGGCCGGCCGCTACCGGCAGCTGCAACAGGTCGGGGTGGAGGCGATCGGCGTCGACGATCCCGCACTCGACGCCGAGGTGATCGCGGTCGCCGACGCCGGGTTCCGCTCGCTGGGCCTGGACGGTTTCCGGTTGGAGATCACCTCGCTCGGTGACGACACCTGCCGGCCCCAGTACCGGGAACTGTTGCAGGACTTCCTGTTCAAGCTCGATCTCGACGAGGAGACCCGGCGCCGCGCCGAGATCAACCCGCTGCGGGTGCTCGACGACAAACGTCCGCACATGAAGGAGATGACCGCCGACGCGCCGGTGATGCTCGATCACCTCTCGGACGCGGCCAAGCAGCATTTCGACACGGTGCTGGCGCACCTGGACGCATTGTCGGTGCCGTACGTGATCAACCCGCGGATGGTGCGCGGGCTGGACTACTACACCAAGACGACGTTCGAGTTCGTGCACGACGGGCTCGGTGCGCAGTCCGGCATCGGCGGCGGCGGCCGCTACGACGGACTGATGTCACAACTGGGCGGACGTGACCTGTCCGGCATCGGGTTCGGGCTCGGCGTGGACCGGACGCTGCTCGCGCTGCGCGCCGAGGGCAAGACCGCCGGGCAGACCGCGCGGGTCGACGTGTACGCGGTGCCGCTGGGCGCCGACGCGAAGGTGCGGCTGGCGGTGCTGGCCGCGCAGCTGCGGGCGGCCGGTGTGCGCGTGGATGTCGCCTACGGCGACCGCAGCCTCAAGGGCGCGATGAAGGGCGCCGACCGCTCCGGCGCGTCGATCGCGTTGGTGGCAGGCGATCGGGACCTCGAGGCCGGCACCGTCGGGGTGAAGAGCCTGGCCACCGGCGAACAGGTCGACATCGCCGTCGATCAGGTGGTCGCCGAGGTCCTGTCGCGCCTGGCCTGACCCTCCCCGCCCCGGGCGTTCCTGGCCTCCCTGACCTTCCTGGCGCGAGCGTGCGTGTCTGCGGCCGACACGCCGCAGAAAAGGCCGAGAAAGCGCACGGTCGCGGCCACGCTCGACCGGTGTGACGCTGACGGTCGGCACCTGACGTCGTCGGCCGACAGTGCGCCAAATGCTCAGCGAGCGTGCGTATTTGTCGGTTTTCTCGCGGCGTGTCCGCCGCAGACACGCACGCTCGCGGGAAGAAGGGGAGGGGGAGGGGGTCAGATGGCCATCGCGGCGCGGACGTCGGCCTCCGACGCCGAGCCGCCGGTGCCGCTGGTGGTGACGCGGCCGGCCTCCAGGATGTAGTAGCACTGCGACGCTTCCAGTGCGAAGCCGATGTGCTGTTCGACCAACAGCACCCCGAGGTCGCCACGCGCGGTCAGCGCGGTGATCGCCTCTTCGATCTCGTGCACCACCGACGGCTGGATGCCCTCGGTCGGCTCGTCGAGGATCAGGCACTTCGGAGTGGTGATCAGCGCGCGGGCGATCGCGAGCTGCTGGCGCTGGCCGCCCGAGAGCAGGCCGGCGCGACGCCCCAGCAGCTCCTTGAGCGCAGGGAACAGGTCGAGCTGCTCGTCGATCAGCGCCTTGCCGTTCTTGCGGCCGTCGGCGACCACCTGCAGGTTCTCGGCGGTGGTCAACTGCCCGAACGACTGCTGCCCCTGCGGCACATAGGCCAGGCCGCGCGCCACCCGTGCGCTCGGTCGCAGCTTGGTGATGTCCTCACCGTCGAAAAGTACCTTGCCCGCAGTGCATTTCAGCAGCCCGACCGCGGCCCGCAACAGTGTCGTCTTGCCGGCGCCGTTGTGGCCCATCACCGCTGCGACACCGTCGGTCGGCACCTCGAGGCTGACTCCGTGGATGACCTGACTGCGGCCGTAGCCGGTGCGGACGTCGACCAGTTGCAGCATCAGGAGTTCCCCTCGACGAGTTCGATGCCGTCGGCGCCAGCCGCGGCGGTCCCCAGATAGACCTCCTGGACCTTCGGATTTGCCTGCACCTCGGCCACCGATCCCTCGGCGATCACCTGCCCGCGGGCGAGCACGGTCACCGACGTCGCGAACGCCCGCATGAAGTCCATGTCGTGCTCGACGACCACCACGGTGCGTTCGGCGCCGATGCGGCGCAACAGGTTTCCGGTCTCCTCGCGCTCCTCGGTGCTCATGCCCGCGACCGGTTCGTCGAGCAGCAGCACGTCGGCGTTCTGCACCAGCAGCATGCCGATCTCCAGCCACTGCTTCTGACCGTGGGCGAGCACGCCCGCAGGCTTGTCGGCCAGATGGGTCAGACCGATGGTGTGCAGAGCCTGCTCGATCGCCGGGAGTATCCCGCGCCTGCGGCGCAGCAGCGTCCACACCGAACGGCCCGCCCCGGCCGCGATGTCGAGGTTCTGCAGGACCGTCAGCTCCTCGAACACGCTCGCGGTCTGGAACGTACGGCCCACGCCCTGGCGGGCGATCTGGTGCACCTTCTTGCCGAGCAATTCGACACCGGACTTGTTCACCGAGCCGGTGGCGGGCACCAGGCCGGTGATGGCGTCGATCACCGTGGTCTTGCCCGCGCCGTTCGGGCCGATCAGGAAGCGCAGGTCGCCCTGGAACAACGTCAGATCGACGTCGCTGACGGCCTTGAACCCGTCGAAATCCACTGTCAGACCGCGGACTTCGAGGTACTGGGTGCCCATGCCGGCGTTGCCGCCGACGGCGGGTTCCTTGCCGGCGGCGCTCGCCCGGAACTCGGTCATGAACCCGCACCCACTTTCTCTGCGTCGGGATCGGCGGTCTTGTCCGCCTCCGGTTCGTCCGTGGCTTTGCGACGGCGTTTGAGCAGCACCGCGAGCCCGGCCAGACCGGCGGGGAAGAATCCGACGACGATGATGAACAACAGACCCTGGGCGTAGGTCCACTCCGACGGGAAGCGTTCGGAGAACAGGGTCTGCGCCCATGCCACTCCGATCGCGCCCAGCACCGGGCCCAGCAGGGTGGTCCGGCCGCCGATCGCGACGCCGATCAGGAACGCGATGGACGGCAGGATGCCGACCTGGGACGGTGCGATGAAGCCGACGATCGGCGCGAACAGGGCGCCGGCGATGCTGGCGAACAACGCGGCCACGGTGTAGGCCACGACCTTGATGTTGGCCGGGTCGTAGCCCAGGAACCGCACCCGCTCCTCACCGTCACGGACGGCGACCAGCAGTTCGCCGTAGCGACTCTGCATGAGTTGGCGCACCACGGCGACCACGATCAGCAGCACCGCCGCGGCGATGAAGTACAGCATCCGCCGGTTCACCGGGTCGCTGAGGGTGAAGCCGAAGAACGTGCGGAACCTGTTGAGGCCGTTGGATCCGCCGAGACCGGTCTGGCCGACCAGCAGGATGGCCAGCGCGGCGGCCAGCGCCTGGGACAGGATCGCGAAATAGGCGCCCTTGACCCTGCGCTTGAAGACGCCGAAGCCCAGCGCCGCGGCGATCCCGGCGGGAACCACCACGATCGCGATCAACGTCACCACCGGCGACGCGAAAGGCGCCCAGTAGCCGGGTAATTCGCGCACGCCCTGGATCTGCATGAAGTCGGGGACCGCATCGCCGGCCAGCTGAGCATCGGCGATCTTGAGGTGCATCGCCATCATGTAGCCGCCGAGGCCGAAGAACACGCCCTGACCCAGCACCAGCATTCCGCCACGGCCCCAGGCCAGACCGATGCCGACGGCCACGATCGCAAAGCACAGGAACTTGCCCAGCAGGCTGAGCCGGAAGTCCGAGAGCACCGCCGGTGCGATGACGAACAGCACCAGCGCGGCGACCCCGAACCCGGCCCAGGTCTGCCAGCGTCCTATCAGGGTTCTCACACGAGACTCCTTGTCCTGACGGTGAACAGACCTTGCGGACGGGCCTGCAAGAAGATCACGATGATGACGAACACGATCACCTTGGCCAGCGACGCGGTGGTGTTGTACTCGATGAACGAGTTCAGGAACCCGAGGGTGAACGCAGCGATCACCGTGCCTTTGATCTGGCCGAGTCCGCCGACCACCACCACCAGGAACGCGTCGATCAGGTAGCTCTGTCCGATCGTCGGACTGGTGGAGCCGATCAGCGTCAGCGCCACGCCGGCCACCGCGGCCAGACCGGACCCGATGAAGAACGTGGTGATGTCGGTCTTGCGTGACGAGATACCGCTGGTCTCAGCGAGATCGCGGTTCTGCACCACCGCCCTGATGCGTCTGCCCATCGGGCTGACCTTGAGCACCGCGGCCAGCACCGCGACGCACACCACGGCCAGCACCAGGATGAAGATGCGGGTCTTGGGAACCACCGCGCCGAAAATCTCCATGCCCCCGGACAGCCACTCCGGGGCCACGACGTTGACCGCGGGCGCACCGAAGATGTCCCGGGCGACCTGCTGCAGGATCAGGCCGACGCCGAAGGTGACCAGCAGCGTGTCCAGTGGCCGGTGATACATCCGCTGGATCAGCGTCACCTCCAGCAGGGCGCCCATTGCGCCGCCGACGAAGAAGCCGATCACCAGCGACAGGATCAGTGACACCCCGGCGCTGGAGATGAGCTGCTGCACCACGTAGGCGGTGTAGCAGCCGGCCATGATGAATTCGCCGTGCGCCATGTTGATGACGCCCATCTGGCCGAACGTCAGCGCAAGGCCCAGTGCGGCCAGCAACAGGATTGAGCCGAGGCTCAATCCTGTTGCCAGTTGTCCGATTACGACATCCATGTGCTAGCGGGATCCCGTCGCTTCGCTCGCCCGGGTCAGCCGGACAGGCCGGCGGCCCACGGGTAGGACTTGAGGAACGGGTCGGGCTCGATCGGGGCGGGCGACTCCCACACCGTGTAGATCAGTCCGTCGGGCCGGATCTCCCCGATGCGGGCGGTCTTGGTGATGTGGTGGTTGTCGCCGTCGATGGTGACCAGGCCCTCGGGTGCGTCGAAGGTCACCCCGTCGGCGTTGTCCTGGATCGCCTTGACGTCGAAGGACTGGGCCTTCTCGACGGTGTTCTTCCACAGGTACACCGACGTGTAGGCGGCTTCCATCGGGTCCGAGGTGGGCTTGTCGGCGCCGAACTTGGCCTTGTACGCCTCGACGAACGCGTTGTTCACCGGGGTGTCGATGGTCTGGTAGTAGTTCCACGCGGTGAGCTGGCCGGTGACGTTCTGCACGCCGATGCCGCCGACCTCTTCCTCGGCGATCGACACCGAGACCACCGGCATGTCCTGCGGGGTGAGGCCGACGTTCTTGTACTCGCGGAAGAACGCGACGTTGGAATCACCGTTGAGCGTGTTGAACACCGCGTCGGCGCCCGCGGAGCGCACCTTGTTCACGATCGTGGAGAAGTCGGTCGAGCCCAGCGGCGTGTAGTCTTCGCCCTTGATCTCGATGCCGTTGGCCTCCGCGTAGGCCTTGATGATCCGGTTGGCGGTCTGCGGGAAGACGTAGTCGCTGCCGACGAGATAGAGCGACTTGACGCCCTTCTCCTTGAGGTAGTCCAGCGCGGGCACGATCTGCTGGTTGGTGGTCGCGCCGGTGTAGAAGATGTTGGGGGAGGACTCCAGGCCCTCGTACTGCACGGGGTAGTAGAGCAGCGAGTTCGCGCTCTCGAACACCGGGAGCATGGCCTTGCGGCTCGACGAGGTCCAGCCGCCGAACACCGCCGCGACGCAGTCGCTGCTGATCAGCTTCTCGGCCTTCTCGGCGAACACGGTGGGCTCGGAGGCGCCGTCTTCGCCGACCAGCTGGATCTGCTTGTCCAGCACGCCGCCGGCGGCGTTGATCTGTTCGACGGCCAGGTCGATCGCGTTGCGGACGGTGACCTCCGAGATCGCCATGGTGCCCGACAGCGAGTTCAGGGCGCCGACCTTGATGGTCGAGCCGGAGGTGTCCACGCACGACTCGGCATTTGCTGAATCGGTGTCGGTCGCTTTGCTGCCGCAGCCGGCCAGCAGCATGCTCGCGACGGCCACGACGCTTCCTGCAGTCAGAGCGGATCGTCTCACACGGTGGCGTCGGAGTTGGTCCATGAACGGCCTTTCTGGCAGTCGGCAGCGTTCATCCGCAGATGAGGCGCCGAGTTGGTGTACTTCAGTACGCTTCAGAACACGAAGTGGTGACACCGTCCCGGTGTCGAATCCGGACGTTAGAGCGCCTGTGTTTCTTCTAAATGTCTGCGTGTGACGGGCAAGTTAACCTGTTGGCGCTGACTGCCGCGGGTTTGCCATCTCTTGGGTCCTGGGTCGGGAGGCATGTTCTGGGTAACGATCCGGTACCGTCCGGCGATGTGACCAACATGCGAACAGCGACAACGAAGCTAGGAGCGGCGCTCGGCGCAGCAGCATTGGTGGCCGCCACGGGGATGGTCAGCGCGGCGACGGCGAACGCCCAGGAAGGGCACCAGGTCCGTTACACGCTCACCTCGGCCGGCGCTTACGAGTTCGACCTGTTCTATCTGACGACGCAGCCGCCGAGCATGCAGGCGTTCAACGCCGACGCGTATGCGTTCGCCAAGCGGGAGAAGGTCAGCCTCGCCCCGGGTGTGCCGTGGGTCTTCGAGACCACGATGGCCGACCCGAACTGGGCGATCCTTCAGGTCAGCAGCACCACCCGCGGTGGGCAGGCCGCCCCGAACGCGCACTGCGACATCGCCGTCGATGGCCAGGTGCTCAGCCAGCACGACGACCCCTACAACGTGCGGTGCCAGCTCGGTCAGTGGTGAGTCACCTCGCCGAGAGTCCGGCCAGCGCCGGCGGCAGCGGCTCGCGGTGCAGCACCCCGAGGCGCTGGGTCGCGCGGGTCAGCGCGACGTAGAGATCGCTGGCCCCGCGCGGCCCCTCGGCGAGGATCTGCTCCGGGTAGACCACCAGCACGGCGTCGAACTCCAGACCCTTGGTCTGCGTGGGTGCCACCGCGCCCGGGACACCGGGCGGGCCGATCACCACGCTGGTGCCCTCCCGGTCCGCCTCCGCACGCACGAAATCGTCGATGGCACCGGCGAGTTCGTCGTCGGTGACCTGCTGTGACCACGGCGCGACGCCGGTGGCGCGCACCGATTCCGGTGGGGTCACCGTGGGGGCGAACTCGGCGAGCACCGATGCGGCGACGGCCATGATCTCGGCGGGGGTGCGGTAGTTCACCGTCAGCGTCCGGTACACCCACCGGTCCGGCACGTACCGCTTGAGCACCGCGTCCCACGAGGTGGCGCCCGCGGATGAGCGGCGTTGCGCGAGGTCGCCGACCATCGTGAACGACCGGCTCGGGCAGCGCCGCATCAGCACCCGCCAGTCCATCTCGGAGAGTTCCTGGGCCTCGTCGACCACGACGTGTCCGTAGGTCCAATCCCGGTCTGCGGCAGCACGTTCGGCGAGGTCCCGGCTGTCCCGCTCAAGGAAGCGCTCGGCCAGGTCCTCGGCGTCGATGACGTCGCGGGCCAGCAGCAGGTCCTCGTCGTCCATCAGGTCCTCGCGGTCGACCATCAGGTCGAGCACGCCCGCGGCGTAGGCGGCTTCTTCCCGGCGTTCCTTCTCGGCGGCCTCCTCGGCGGATCGGTCCCGGCCCAGCAGGTCGACGAGTTCGTCGAGCAGGGGCACATCCGACACCGTCCAGGCGTCACCGTCGGCCCGGTACAGCGCAGGGTCGGCGCCGGCGGCCCGCAGTCGCTCCTTCGACGAATACAGCTCGGACAGAAGCGTTTCCGGGGTCAGGGTCGGCCAGAGTTGATTCAGCGCTGCGGTGAACGCGGCGTTGTCCTCGAGCTCGTCGAGCAGGTCGGCCCGCAGGTGCTCCCAGGCGGCTTTGTCGGCACGGGTCAGCCAGCCGCGGCCGATCTTGGCGATCGCCCGTTCGGTCAGCGCCCAGGTGATGACGTCGACGAACACGGCACGCGCGTCGTTGTGCGGTTGGTCGCTGGCGCGCGCCTCCTGGATTGCCCACTGGGCGATCTCGGCGTCGATGCGCACCGACACGTCGGACAGGTCGATCGGGATGGGCTGCTCGGGGGCGCGCTGACGGTCGGCGACCGCGGCGGCGAGGACGTCGAGCATCGTCAGTGAGCCCTTGATCTTCGCGGCCTCCGGGTGGTCTTCGGCGCTGACGTGCAGGCCGGGCACCAGGTCGCCTGTGGTCAGGAACACCACGTTGGTCTCACCGAGCGAGGGCAGCACACGTCCGATGTGGCGCAGGAACGCGTTGTTCGGCCCGACCACGAGGACACCGTGGCTCTCCATCCGCTTGCGCTGTGTGTAGAGCAGATAGGCGACACGGTGCAGTGCCACCACGGTCTTGCCGGTGCCCGGTCCACCCTCGATGACCAGCACACCGGGATGAGCCAGCCGGATGATCGCATCCTGCTCGGCCTGGATGGTCGCGACAATGTCGCGCATGCCGTCGCCCCGGGGTGCGTTGACCGCGGACAGCAGCGCCACGTCGCTGGAGGTGCCCGGCTGTTCCCCGGCGTCCTCGGCCAGCGGCCTGCCGAACACCTCGTCGGTGAAGTCGAGCAGGCGGCGCCCCAGACTGTGGAACTGTCTGCGCCTGCGCATGTTCTCCGGGTGTGCGCCCGTGGCGGTGTAGAACGCCTGGGCCGCGGGCGCGCGCCAGTCCAGCAGCAGTGGCTCGTGGTCGTCGTCGAGAATGCCGATGCGCCCGATGTAGAGGCGTTCGCCCGCGGCGCTGTCGAGCCTGCCGAAGCAGAGTCCGTGGTCGGCGACGTTGAGCCGGTCCATCTGCCCCGCCGTGGCGCGCACCTCGGCGTCGCGGGACACCAGGGTGGCGCCGTTCTGCTTGTCGACGGGGCTGCGCAGCGCGGCGGCGTACCTGTCGTTGACCCGCGCCCGTTCGGCGTCCAGCCGGGCGTACAGCCCGTCCACGTACTCGCGTTCGGACTGCAGTTCGGCCTGGTAGTGAGTTGACATGTGCCCCTTCGAGATCTGCGCTGAGCCTGCGATTGTCCGCTATCGCCCCGACCTTGCCAAGCGCGCTTGCTTGACACTGTATCGAACGTGTGTTCGCATGGGGTATGCGCTGGGCAGGTCAAGGCATCGCGGTCGACGACGGAGCACTGCCCGGCCTGCAGCGCATGGGTCTGGTCCGCAGTGTGCGTACCCCGCAGTTCGACGGGATCACTTTTCACGAGGTGTTGTGCAAGTCCGCACTGAACAAGGTTCCCGAGGGTTCGGCCCACCTTCCGTTCCGGTTCACGGTCAACGGTTACCGCGGCTGCTCGCACGCGTGCCGCTACTGCTTCGCCCGCCCGACCCACGAGTATCTGGATTTCGACAGCGGCCGGGACTTCGACACCCAGGTGGTGGTCAAGACCAACGTCGCCGAGGTGCTGCGCCGCGAGCTGAGCCGGCCGTCGTGGACCCGCGAGACCGTTGCGCTGGGCACGAATACGGATCCCTACCAGCGGGCCGAGGGGCGGTATGCCCTGATGCCGGGGATCATCGGCGCGCTCACCGACTCGGGGACGCCGTTCTCGATCCTGACCAAGGGCACGCTGCTGCGCCGGGACCTCCCGTTGCTCACCGACGCGGCGCAGCGCGTCGACGTCAGCGTCGCGGTGTCACTGGCGGTCGGTGACCCCGGTCTGCACGGACTGATCGAGCCCGGCACGCCGACTCCCGAGGCGCGGCTCGGGCTGATCTCGGCGATCCGGTCGGCCGGTCTGCGCTGTCATGTGATGGTGGCGCCGGTGCTGCCGCGGCTGACCGACTCCGACGAGCATCTGAACGACCTGCTGGGACGGATCGCGGCCGCCGGTGCGTCCAGCGCCACGGTGTTCGGCCTGCACCTGCGGGGCAGCACGCGCGGCTGGTTCATGGACTGGCTGGCGCGCACCTATCCCGACCTGGTCGGCGAGTACCGCAGGCTGTACCGGCGCGGCGCCTACCTGCCCGCCGAGTACCGGGCAGACCTGGCCCGCCGGGCCGCGCCGCTGTTGGCCCGGCACGGTCTGGTCGGCGGATCCCGGATGAGCGCACCCCCACGCGCTGTCGCGGCGGTTTCCGCGCCGGCGATGCAGCCCACGTTGTTTTAGAGCCGCCACGTTTTAGAGCCGCCACGCCGCGGTGCCGACCTGTTCGGTCAGGGCCCGCAGGGCCGGCATCGCACGCTGCAGGGTGTCGGCCTGCTCGGCGGGCAGGCTCGCCAGCGCCGACGACACGGTCGCGGTGATCGCGGCCTCGATCTGTTCGCGTTCCTTCAGCGCCCGCCGGGTGGGGGTCAGCAGGGTGACGCGCCGGTCGTGGGCGGCGGGTCGTTTGTCGACGAGCCCGCGGTCGTGCAGGGAGCGCACCGCGGCACTGACATTGCTGGGCTGCATGGACAGTGACTGCGCGACCTCGGACATGGCGCGGTCCGGCTGATCCATCACCGTCCGCAGCACCGCGAGTTCGGAGGCGGGCAGCGGCTCTATGCCCGCCTGTGCCGGGCCGAATCTCGCGATGCGCCACGACAGGTCGTGCAGCGTCAAGGCCAGGTCGCGCAGTCGGCTCGCGTCGGGCATGTCGGCCATCTCACACTCCAATGCTTATGAAGACATATGTATCATAGAATAACTAATCTCCAGATTCGAGGAACTTCCGGCATTGCGCACCCCCGCCCCGGCGACCACGCCGCCCACCGTCCCGCTCATCCTGGTTCTCGCGCTGCTGACCGCGGTGACACCGTTCTCGATCGACATGTACATGTCGGCGTTCCCCGCCATCGCGGTCGAGTTCGGCACCTCGGCGTCGATGGTGCAGTTCACCCTGACCACGTTCCTGGTCGGCTTGGCCGCCGGCCAGTTGTTCATCGGTCAGCTCTCCGACCGCCTCGGGCGACGCGGCCCTCTGCTGGCCGGGATCATCGGGTGTCTGGTGGCCAGCATGGCGTGCGCGCTGAGCCCGTCGATCGAGGTGTTGATCGCGCTGCGGTTCGTGCAGGGCTTCGCCGGCGCGGCGGGCGTGGTGGTGGCCCGCGCGATCATCGCCGACCGCTCCCAGGGCGCACAGGCCGCGCAGTTGTACTCCGTGATGATGGTGATCGGCGTGCTGGCCCCGGTCGTCGCGCCGATCCTCGGCGGGCAGGTGGTTGCCGGGCTGGGTTGGCGGGCGGTGTTCGTCGTGCTGGCCGGCCTGAACCTGGTCATGCTGCTGGGGGCCTACTTCATGGCGGGGGAGTCCCTGCCCGCCCATCAGCGACGGCCGGCGGGCCTGAAAGCCTTTGGCCGCAGTGCGCTTTCAGTGCTGTCGAATCGCCGGTTCATGGGCTACACGTTGACCCTCGGGTGCACGTCCGCGGCGATGTTCTCCTACATCTCGGCGTCGCCGTTCGTGCTTCAGAACATCCTCGGCATGTCCCCGCGTACCTATTCGTTGACCTTCGGTGCCTGCTCGCTGGCCGTCGCGGCGTCCGGGCTGCTGTCGGCGCGCCTGGTCCGCAGCGTCGCACCGCGCACGCTGCTGACCGGCGGCATCTGCGCCATGATCGTCATCACGCTGCTGCAGCTGGTCAATGTCACCGCCGGGGGAGTACTGCCCTGGGTGACGATCGCGCTGATGGCCTGCTTCATGGGGACTCTGGGCTTCATCTACGCCAATGCCACGACGCTGGCGATTGCCGAGGTCCGGCATGCCGCAGGAACGGGCTCCGCGCTCATCGGATTCCTGCAGTACGGGCTCGGCGCCGCCGCCTCCCCGTTGGTCGGGCTCGCGGGTCAGTACAGCGCGGTGCCGATGGGTGTCGTGATGTTCGGCGCCGCGGTCGTCGCGGCGGCGATGCTGTTCGGCCTCGCGCGTGGCCGCGGTGGGGCCGACGCGCCCGAGCCCGCGGTCATCCCTGAACCAGCAGGTGGCACCACGAGTCGGTGAGGGTCTGCAGGAGCACCTGACGGTCGGCTTCCCAACCTCGGCTGAAGAACCGCCGTGACACGTACTCGAACTGTCCGAACGCCAGAGCGCTTCGTGCCCAACGGCTCTCGGGCGGGAAACGGTTGGCGCGGGCCAGGCCGGACTCGATAGCGGCGATCGTGCCGTCGAACCAGCTCGAGATGGTCGCCGCGACCTCCGGCTCGCTGGCTTCGGCCTGGTGTGCCGCCAGCAGGTAGGGGCCGACCGTCGTCCACTGGTCGAGCTTGTGGTCGAGCCACCGGCGCACCAGTGCGGCGTCGCCGGATTCCACCACCGCCGCCAGTGGCGGATCGTCGTCGGCGGTCAGGATCGCGTCCGCCTCGGCCAGCAGCTCTTTGATCAGCGCGGCCTTCGACCCGAAATGGAGGTAGAAGGTGGTGCGCGTGGTGCCGGCGGCGGCTGCGATGTCATCGATCGTCGTTGCGGGATAACCCTTTTCGCTGATCAGGGCAAGCCCGGTGTCGAGCAGCAGGCGACGTGTCTGCTGCTTCTGGACGTCGCGCAGTGTCGCCACGTGACCGACCTTACATTAGAGAAACTCAGACGACAGACTGTAAAGTGAGTGTATTCCCGGTCAAGCAGGCGTTCCTGCGCGCGATCACATCCAGCACAGAAGAGGGGCCATTCATGGCAGCTGCCAGACGTTATTCCGTCGGCATCGACATCGGCGGGACGTTCACCGACGCCGTCCTGCTCGACGAGTCCGGCACCGCGCGGTTGCTGAAAACGCCCACCACCCCCCACGATCCGTCCGAGGGCGTGAACAACGCGCTGGCCCTGGCCGAGCAGGAGCTGGGTCTGGCACCGGGCTCGATCCTGTCCGAGGTCGAGTTCTTCGGGCTGGGCACCACCGTGGCGACCAACGCACTGATCGAGCGCAAGGGCGTGACCACCGGCATCATCACCACCAAGGGATTCGGCGACGCCATCCTGATGCAGCGTGCCCACGGCCACTGGATCGGCCGCGAGCTGCACGAGATCATGCACGACTCCCAACGCAGCGTGGCCGAGCCGGTCGTGCCGCGGCCGCTGATCCGCGAGGTGACCGAGCGCATCGACTACCGCGGCGAGGTGATCGTCACCCTCGACGAGCAGGAGGTCCGCACCCAGGTGCAGGCGCTGCTCGACGACGGGGTCCGCGCGATCGCGGTGTGCCTGCTGTGGTCGTTCCGCAACCCGGCCCACGAACAGCGGGTGGCGGCGATCGTCCGCGAGATGGCCCCCGAGGTGTATCTGAGCATCTCCAGTGAGCTCGCCCCGGTGCTCGGCGAGTACGAGCGCACCGCCACAACGGCTTTGAACGCCTACCTTGGACCCGCCGTGCGCGACTACATGACCAAGCTTGACGGCTCTCTGCGCGACCGCGGCCTGAAAGGTTCGCTGCGCATCCTCGACTCCGGCGGCGGCGTCATCACCCCGCAGCGCTGCGGCGAGACCGCGGTGTCGGTGCTGACGTCGGGTCCGGCCGGCGGCGTGCTGGCCAGCGCCCAGCTGGCCCGCCAGATCGGCACCCCGAACGTGCTGACCACCGACATGGGCGGCACCTCCTTCGACGTCGGGATGATCACCGACTACGAACCCGTGGTGCAGACCTACCAGGAGGTCAACGGCTACCGAGTGCTCAAGCCCGCGGTCCAGGTCACCGCGATCGGCGCCGGCGGCGGGTCCATCGCCCGGGTGGTCGGCGGCCAGCTCGTCGTCGGCCCGACCAGTGCGGGTTCGGTACCCGGCCCCGTCTGCTACCGCCGCGGCGGCACCGAACCCACCGTCACCGACGCCGACGTCGTGCTCGGCATCATCGACCCCGCCTACTTCCTCGGTGGCTCGTTCGAACTCGACCGCGAGGGTGCCGAGCGCGCCATGCACGACAAGATCGCTGCGCCGCTGGGTATTTCGGTGCAGGAGGCGGCGGCCGGCATCAAGGCGATCGCCGACCACCGGATGGCCGACCTGCTCGACACCCTGACCGTCGGTCACGGCCACGACCCGCGTGACTTCGTGGTGTTCGCCTACGGCGGCGCCGGCGGATCGCACTGTCACCGGTTCGGCGCCGAGCTCGGCGCGCAGTCGATCATCGTGCCCGCCACGGCCACCGTGCACTCGGCGTTCGGCGCGGTGATGAGCGACCTGCACGTCTCGGCAGAGATCTCCGATCCGATGCACTCGGCCACCTGGCACGGTGCCGTCGACGCGTTCGACCCCGACCGCTTCAACCGGCACTTCGCCGAGCTCGAGGCCGAGGTCGGCAAGGAACTGCTGGAAGGCGGCGCCACCGCCGACCGGATCGCCGTCGCGCGCTTCGCCGAGGTGCGGTTCCGGATGCAGAGCAAGACCCTGAGCGTGCCGCTGGAGGCGGGCCGTCTGGACTCCGATTCCATTGCGCGCCTGCTGTCGTCGTTCGAGACGCAGTTCGTCGACCTCTACGGCCGGGAGGCGCTGTTCCTGGGCGCCGGCGTGGAGATCGTGTCGTTGCGGGTGCAGGCCAAGGGGGTGTTGGACAAGCCGCGCGTGCGCCGTGTCGTCAGCGCCGGAGCGGGCGCGGGCCACATGCCGTCGTCACGCCCGGTGTACCTCGGCGCCGAGCACGGTCTGGTGGGCGCGGATGTGGTGCGCGGCAACGATCTGCGGCCGGGTGACCGGGTGCACGGACCGGCGGTGATCGAGCACCCCGGCACCACGATCTTCGTCGGCCCCGGCCAGAGCGCGGTCATCGACGACCTGGAGAACACCGTCATCAACAACGACCCGAAGGGCCACTGAGCATGGATATCGTCACCTACGAGGTCATCCGCAACCGGCTCACCGCGATCGTCGCCCAGCAGTCGGCGGTGCTGAAGAACGTGTCCGGCTCACCGTTGGTGACCGAGGCCAACGACTGCAACACCGGGGTGTACCTGGCCACCGGCGAGGTCGTGGCGATGGGGCCGCACAACCTCTTTCACTCGGGCTCGATGGAGACCGTGGTGGACCACATCATCACCGACTGCACGGACACGATCGGCATCGAGGACGGCGACGTGTTCATCACCAACGACCCGTACAAGGGCGCGCTGCACATGCCCGACGTCACGATGCTCGAACCGGTGTTCTTCGACGGTGAGCGCATCGGCTGGGTCGGCACCTGCGCGCACGTGCTCGACATCGGCGGGATGACCCCGTCGAGCTGGTCGCCGACGGCGCGCGAGATCTACCAGGAGGGGCTGGTGCTGCCGCCCACCAAGATCATCGAAGGTGGCAGGACCCGCCAGGATGTGTGGAACCTGATCCTGGCCGCGTCCCGCCTGCCGGCCAACCTGGGGCTGGACCTCAAGGCGATGATCGCGGCGAACACCCACGCCAAGCACGGGCTGCTCAAGCTCGTCGAGCGCTACGGCGCCGACACCGTGCGCACGGTGATGACGACGATGCTTGACCGGTCCGAGGCCCTGGTGCGGGAGCGCCTCGCGGCGCTGCCCGACGCGGTGAGCCGCGCCCGCAGCTACTTCGACCACAACGGCCACGAAAGCACCTTGGCCCGAATCGAAGTCGAGCTCCGCAAGGACGGCGACCGGCTGGTGTTCGACTACGCCAACACCGCCGAACAGCTGCCCGGATTCTTCAACTGCACCATGTCCGGGTTGCGTGGCGGCGTGTTCTCGTCGATCCTGCCGCTGCTGGCGCACGACATCCCGTGGAACAGCGGCGTGATGCGCGCCATCGAGGTGGCCGCACCCGAGGGCACGATCGTCAACGCCAAACACCCCGCCCCGTGTGGCGCGGCCACGGTCGGTGCGACGGCGATGGTGTGCAACACCGCCAGCGCTGCGGTGTCGACTCTGGTCAGCGCCGACGCGGCGCTGCGCACCGAGGCCCGGGGCGGCACCACCGGCGGTCTGATGGTCTGCCATATCGCCGGGCGTAACCAGTACGGCGAGCGGTTCGGTGGCGCGATGACCGAGGTGCTCGCCGGGGGTGGCGGCGCGAACGTGCGCACCGACGGCGTCGACTACCGCGGGCCGCACGAGATCCTGACCGCCCAGTTCAACAACGTCGAGGGCGAGGAGTCGATCTTCCCGGTGCTCTATCTCGGGCGCTACGCGAACACCGACGGCGGGGGAGCGGGACGTCACCATGGTGGTGTGTCCGTCGCGTCGAGTTTCATGCTGCACCAGACGGATTCGATGCACGCGGTGATGGCCGGCCACAGCATGTCGATGCCGTCGACCTACGGCGTGCACGGCGGCCTGCCCGGCTCGACGCATCAGGTCACGATCGTGCGCGGCTCCGACATCGCCGAGCACCTGGCCGCCGGCCGGAATCCGGTCACCTCGGCGGGGCTGGCGGGAAGCCGCGAGGTGTTCACCGGTTCGCCCGGCGAATTGATGTTCCACGCAGGCGATGTCATCGACTGGAGTTTCCACGGCGGTGGCGGGTGGGGCGATCCGCTGGACGCCGACCCGGACGCCGTGCTGGCCGATGTCCGCGCCGGCCGCATCTCGGTCGACGGTGCCGAGCGGTTCTACCGCGTCGTGCTCGGCGGTGACGCCGTCGACGTCGAAGCCACCGAGCGCAAGCGCCGGCAGACCCGGGCCGAACGGATGAGCTGGATGAGGGCGCCGGGTGCACACTGCGTGCAGGCGCGACTGCCGGAGAACACGACGAGGATCGGCGACCACCTGGTGCTGGCCCGGGGCCTGGACTGCGCGGTGTACGCGTGCGACTGCGGCACGGTGCTCGCCCCGGTCGCACAGGGCTGGAAGCAGCAGGCGTGCCAGGCCGAACTCGGCGAGCAGGACCTCGGCGCCAAGGTGCGGCTGCACCCGGGTCTGCGGGCAGACGGATACGCCTGTCCCGGCTGCGGTGCGCTGCTCGCGGTCGAGGTCCGGTCCCGCGAGGACGCGCCACTGCGCGAGCTCGAATTCACCGCCGGCTGAGCCGGCGCGCGGGAGCGCTCAGCTCTTGTTGCGTTTGACCTGATTGAACGGCACGCCCTTGTCGGCGGCCAGCTCACGGGGGAATCCGAGGATGCGCTCACCGATGACGTTGCGCGCCATCTCGGAGGATCCGCCGCCGAGCGATCCGGTCTGGCGGGACAGGTACCGCACGCCGACGTCGAGCAGTTCCGACGTCGCCGGATCATCCTCGGAGCCTTCGTCGATCACGCCTGCGGTGCCGGCGATCGCCAGCGCGGTGTCGACTTCGAGTTCGGTGGTCTCGGCGTGGAACAACCGGATCAGCGTGCCCGCGTTCGGCGGCAGCGACCCGTCGGTGATGCTGCGGAAGACGTGGTCGATCAGCTGTTCCTTGACGATGCGGCGCACCAGGGCACGGCCGGCGAGGTCCTGGACGCGGGGATCGTCAGCCTGTCCGGTGGCCACGGCCAGCGCGACGTGGTCGGGTGGCATCTCGCTGGCATTCTCGGCGGCGGTGCCACTGGCGAACTCGGAGCCGCCGCCCACGGCGCGGCGTTCGTGGTGCAACTGCCGGGTGGCGACCTCCCAACCCTTGTTCACCTCACCGACCACGGCGTCGACACCGAGCTCGAGGCCGTCGAAGAACTCCTCGCAGAACTCCTCGTTGCCGTTGACCTCCTTGATGCGCCGCATGGTGATGCCGGGTGAGTCCAGCGGCACCAGGAACATGGTCAGGCCTTCGTGCTTGGGCACCGTCCAGTTGGTGCGGGCCAGCAAGAGCCCGTAGTCGGCGGCGAACGCGCTGGTGCTCCACGTCTTGGCGCCGTTGATGATCCACTTGTCGCCGTGCAGTTCGGCGCGGGTGATCACCCCGGCCAGGTCGGAGCCGCCGCTGGGCTCGGACAGCAACTGGCACAGGATCTCGTCACCGCGGATGGCGGCCGAGATGCGGTCGCGTTTCTGGTCTTCGGTGCCCATGTCCAGGATCGTCGCCGCGCAGATCGTGAAGGTCGGCACGTTGAGGATCAGCGGCATCTCATAGGAGCGGCATTCGGCGTTGAACGCCCGCTGGTAGGCGTAGTCCAGACCGAGCCCGCCGTACTCGCGCGGGAAGCAGATGCCTGCGAAACCGCCCTCGTGCAAACGCTTCTGCAGTTCCTTGGCCCGGTCCCAGGATGACTGCTCGGCCCGCACCGAGAACGGCGGACGGTCGGGGTCGATGCGGGGCATGTTCCCGGCGAGCCAGTCGCGTGCGCGGGCGGCGAAATCGTCGACCGACTCGACGGTGCCGGTGGAACCGGCCGATGCCATGGTGTCGGTCACTTCGCCGCCTCCGTCGTGCTCAGCGCGTACACCGCGCGATGGTGGTCCTCGGGCGAGCCGAACATCGCCCTATACAGCGCGGCCCGGCGCAGGTAGAGGTGCAGGTCGTGTTCCCAGGTGACGCCGATGCCGCCGTGCAGCTGCACACAGTCCTGCAGCATCACCGGCGCACGTTCTGTCACATAGGCTTTCGCGACACTGGCGAGCAGCTCCGCATCGGGGGAGCGCTCGGACACCGCACGCACCGCGCCCGCGGTGGTGCCGCGGGCGGCCTCGAACCACATCTTCATGTCCGCGGCCCGGTGCTTGAGCGCCTGGTAGGACGCGAGCGGTCGGCCGAAGCTGTGCCGGTCGAACAACCACTGGTTGGTCATCGCCAGCACGGCATCGAGGATGCCGACGGTCTCGGCGCACTGCAGCACCAGGGCGATCTGGCGCTGGCGTTCGATGATCGCCGGGGTCTGTTCGGCCGTGCCCACCACCGCGGTGTCGTCGATCTCGACGCCGTCGAAGTGCACCCGGGCGTACCGCTTGACGAGGTCCACCGAGGCTTGCGGGGTCACCGTGACGCCCGCGGTGTCGGTCGGTACCAGGAATTGGCGCACGGCACCGTCGAGTTCGGCGGTGACCAGCACCGCGCCGCTGTCGGCGCCGGCCTCCACCCGGTCCTTCACGCCGTCGAGGCGGTAACCGCCTTCGGTGCGGGTGGCTTTCGTCGCGGCCTGCAGCGGCGTGAACGGACGTCGTGGTTCGTACACCGCCCACGACGAGACGAGTTCGCCGGAGACCAGCGCTTCGATGGTCTCCTCGTGACCGTCGGGAGCCTCGACCAGCCCGGACAGCACGATGCTGACCGGGTGGAGAGGGCCGGGCGCCACCGTGTGGCCGATCTGCTCGGCGACCATCGCCAGGTCGGCGACACCGTCACCGGAAACGCTGCCGCCGCCGAGCTCTTCGGGCACCAGCAGGCTGGCCCAGCCCAGTTCGGCAGCGCGCTGCCACCATTCGGGCTGAAATGACACGTCCGAGGCGTGCAGTCCGCGGACATGGGTCAGGGACGCCTGCTTCTCCAGGAAGGTCGCGGTGGTGGAGGCGAACAGAAGCTGTTCCGGATTGGCGGTTGTCATGGAATCAGTTCAGCCTCTTCGTTGTCGGTGTCACGCGAGGACGAGGGCGGGCACGTCGGGTGTGTGCACCACCTTGTTCTCGACCTTGAACAGATCGATCATGTTCTTGCCCATGACTTTCCGGACGCCCTCGGCGTCGAGGCCGTGAGCTTCGAGGTCGGACACCAGGTTCAGCGGATCGGCAAGACCCTCCGGATGCGGCCAGTCCGAACCGAAGATCACCCGGTCGACGCCGCACAGGTCGGCCATCTTCTTGAAGTCGTCCTCCCAGAACGGGGCGACGTACACGCAGCGCCTGAACGCCTCGACCGGGTCCTCGGGAAACTCGTTCGGCATCTTCGAGAACACGTCTTTGAACTGGTAGAAGAGGTAAGGCACCCAGGACGCGCCGTTCTCCACCGACAGGACACGGAGATCCGGGTTGCGGGTGAAGGCGCCGTGGCAGACCAGCGCGGCCATGGTGTCCTCGATCGGGCGCTTGCCCATCGCCACCATCCGGAACGACGTCGGCTTGAACGGCAGGAACTCGTCGGCCGGCTCCCAGTCGTTGAGGTACTGCGCGTAGCCGCTGTCGGAGGCGTGCATCGCCACCGGGATGCCGGCCTTCACACACGCCTGCCAGAACGGGTCGAACTCCTCGGTGCCGAACGAGCGGGTGCCGCGGTAGCCGGGCACCGGCGCGGGCCGCACGAGCACGGTCTTGGCGCCGCGTTCCAGGCACCACTGGAGTTCCTCGAGGGCGCGGTCGACGATCGGCAGCGTGATGACCGGAGTGGAGAAGATCCGGTCCTCATAGTTGAACTGCCAAGTCTCATACATCCATTCGTTGAGCGCATGGATGATGTCGTGGATCAGTTCGGGGTCGTCCTTGAGCCGCTCCTCGACCAGTGAGGCCAGCGTCGGGAACATCAGCGTGTAGTCCAGGCCGAGCCCGTCCATCACCTCAAGGCGCGCGGCGGGTTCGCGGAACGCGGGAATCGCCTTCATCGGCTTGCCCATCACCTCGCGGTAGCTCTTGCCGCCGCTGCCGTGGCGGAAGTAGTCCTCCTGGGCGCCCGGGCGCGCGACGACCTCGAAGGTCGGGTTGGGGATGTAGTCGCTGATGTGGTTGCGCACCATGATCTTGGTGCGGCCGTGCACGTCGATGTAGTCGATGACGCCCTTGCGCTTGTCCGGGAGGAACTTCGTCAGCGCTTCCTTGGGCTCGTAGAAGTGATTGTCGGCGTCGAACACCGGATAGTCGAGGATGCGTGACGGCATGACGTGGGCTCCTCACATGACGTGTTTGCATTCAGCGGTAATGGCATTACCGATAATGGTAACGACATTACCACGGGTGTTATCGAAGCAGTCCGCGCACGCAGAAGGTGTGCACCTGGGCGGCGACGACCGGCGTCCCGTTGAGTCCGGCGCCCAGATCGCGCAGGCGGAGCGCGCTGAGCACGGTCTGCATCAGGATCGCGGCGTCGGTGTCGATGTCCAGGTCGGTGCGGAACGCGCCCTCGTCGATCCCGCGGCGCAGGATGTCCGCGATCAGTCGGTGCAAGGGCGCCAGCACATCGGCGAACTCTTTGGGCCGGGTGTCCATCAGGTGGTCGTTGTAGTAGGTCAGACCTCGGTTGATGCTGTCCTGGGTGGTGGATTCGGGCGGGGCGCTGATCCGGTCGATGAGCCGGCGCAGTGCGTCGACACCGGTCAGCGACGCGGTCTCGGCGCGCCAGCGTTCGGTCGCATCGGTCATGATCTTGTCGGTCAACGCCAGCAGCAGTTCGTCCTTGCTCGCGAAGTGCTGATAGAACGCACGCAGCGAGGTCTTGGCGCGCTCGACCACCTCCAGGACGGTGAAATCCGTGCGGCCCGTCTCGCCGAGGATCTCCAGCGCCGAGCCCATGAACCGGCCCACGCGCGATTCGGGTGCATCCACGGTAATGACGTTACCGCTTTCGGAAAACCTCAGTTACTGTTCCCACGATCAGTCACCGAGTGGAAGCGATGGCACATGACAACCGAATCGGCGCAAACCCCGTGGACGGTCCAGGGTCTGCTCGACCTGTTCGACGCGGAGCCTTCCGGGCAGGATGTCTTCACCGCGCAGACCGGCCTGGCCGCCGAGGACGAGCGGCAGGTGGTGGAGGGCACGCAGGTGCTCGCCCAGTCGATCGTCGCTGCCGCCAAACGATTTCCGGACAAGTCGGTGCGCTCGGTGTACTCGGTGTTCGCCAGGGCGGTGCTGGTCGGCGCGGGCCCGGTCGAGTTGGAGGTCGACGTGGTCAGCGAGGGACGGTCGACCGCGACGGCCGTGGTGACCGCTAAGCAGAACGGGAAGCGGTGCATCACCACGACGGTGCTGGCCGACGTGCCGACCGCCGACGTGATCCGTCATCACCTGCCCAGGCCCGACGTGGCCCCGCCGGCCGAGGCGAACGCGTCGGCGATGCCGATGACCGGACGGGAACTGCGCCTGGTCGACGTCGTCGACGTCAACAGCCCCGACGAGGTCGGGCCGCCGGAGTTGTTCGCATGGCTGCACTACGACCCGATTCCTGAGCGCGACGACCTCGCCAAGGCGCTCATCGCGTATTTCACCGGACACCTTGGCATTTCGACGACGATGCGGGCCCACGGGGGCATCGGTACCAGCCAGGCCCACCTCACGGTGTCCACCGCGCCGATGACGGTGTCGGTGAGCTTCCACGAGCCGGTGCGCTGGGACGGCTGGCTGCTCTACACCCACGAGAGCACGCAGGTGGGTGCCGGCATGTCGTATGTGCGCGGCACGGTGCACACCGAGGACGGCGAGTTGCTCGCGTCGTTCACCCAGGACGCGCTGATCCGGCCGTTGCGCACCACCGACACCACGATCAAGGAGCAGTCGCGCCTCTAGAGTGCGGCCAGCACGGCCGAGTGCAGCACCTCCAGCGGCAGGCCGCCGAGGTCCAGCGCCCGGCTGTGGAACTCCTTGAGGGACACCCCGCGGCCGACCACCTCGTCACGCAGTTGCTGCCAGATGCGTTGACCGATCGCGTAGGACGGCGCCTGCCCCGGCCAGCCGAGGTAGCGGTCCAGCTCGAACCGCAGGTTCTCCTCGGCCATCGCGCTGTGGGCCTGCAGGAACGTCCACGCCCGGCCGGCGTCCCAGGTGCCGCCGTCGGGTGCCTTCAGACCGCAGTGCACACCGATGTCGATCACCACCCGTGCCGCGCGGAACCGTTGGGCGTCAAGCATTCCCATCCGGTTACCGGCGTCCTCCAGCCAGCCCAGCTCGGCCATCAGCCGCTCGGCGTAGAGCGCCCAGCCCTCGCCGTGCCCGGACACCCAGCAACCGAGCCGGCGCCAGCGGTTGAGCTCGTCGGCAAGCACCACCGCGCGGCCGATCTGCAGGTGGTGTCCCGGCACGCCTTCGTGGAAGACCGTCGTGGTCTCCTGCCAGGTGTGGAACGTGTCGACGCCGTGCGGCACCGACCACCACATCCGGCCGGGACGCGACAGGTCCTCCGAGGGGCCGGTGTAGTAGATGCCGCCGGTGTGGGTCGGCGCGATCCGGCACTCCAGGTTGCGCAGAGCGGGATCGATGTCGAAATGCTTGTCGCCCAACGCATCCACCACGCGGTCGGACAGATCCTGCATCCAGCGTTGGAGCGCGTCGGTGCCGTGGACCAGATAGCGCTGTTCATCGTCGAGCCGGCGTAACGCCTCGGCCGCGGACGCCCCGGGGTAGAGCTGATCGGCGATCGCGTCCTGCTCGGCCACGATACTTTGGAGCAGGTCGAGTCCCCATTCGTAGGCCTCGTCGAAATCGACTGCGGCGCCGAGGAAGTTACGTGACATCACGGTGTACACCTCGCGCCCGCAGCCGTCGGTGTCGCGGGCGTGCGGGGCGATGTCGTCGCGCAGCGTCGTCGCCAACCAGGTGTAGGCCTCGGCCGCGTCCCTGGCGTGCCGGACGAGCTGGGACTGCAGTGCGGGGACGTCGGCGTCGGCGACCATTGCCACGAACAGTTCGGCGTTCTGGTTCGCCTGCTGGATGCCTCGGCGCACCTGCCGGACGGCCGGTCCGCGACCGTCGCGGCTCGCCGCGCGCAGCGCGTCGGCATACCCGGCCACCCGCTGCGGGATCTGGGTCAGCCGCCGGTCGACGGTGGCCCAGTCGTCCTCGTTGTCGGTGGGCATCAGGTCGAAGACGTCGCGCATCGTCTGCAGAGGGGAGGCGATGACGTTGAGTTCGCCGAGATCGAGGCCGGCGTCGTGCATGGCGAGCAGGACGCCGAGGCGCTCGCGCATCGCGGCGACGGTGACCACGTCGACGGTGTCGGTCGGGGTCACGGCATCGAGTTCGCGCAGCGCGGCGCGGGCGGCCTCGGCGCGGGCCTTCACGCCGTCGGGGGAGTAGTCGGTGATCTGGTCGTCGTGTCCGGCGATGCCCGATTCGGTGGCCGCGCACGGATCCAGGGCCGCCGAGATCTCCAGATAGCGTTCGGCGACGGCGTCGACGGCCGTGGTGGGCCTAGCCAAGGTTGTTCGTCGCGAAGGTGTCGCACTTGGCCGGGTCACCGGTCTGGTACCCGGTGGTGAACCACTTCTGGCGTTGCGCCGACGAACCGTGGGTCCACGACTCCGGGCTGACCCGGCCGGTGGCCGCCTCTTGGATGCGGTCGTCGCCGACGGCCGAGGCCGCGGACAACGCGTCGGTGATGTCCCTGTCGGTCAACGGTTCCAGAAACGGCACGTCGGTCCCTTCCTGCTTGGTGATCGCCGCGTAGTGCGCCCACACCCCGGCGTAGCAGTCGGCCTGCAGTTCGGTGCGCACGCCGCCGCCGGTCGGTCCGGTCGGATCCTGCTGCGCCCGGCCGAGCACGCCCTGCAGGTTCTGCACGTGATGGCCGAACTCGTGGGCCACGACGTACTCCTGCGCGAACGGGCCGCCGCTGGAACCGAACTGGTCTCGCAGCACGTCGAAGAAGCCGGTGTCGAAGTAGGCGGTCTGGTCTCCCGGGCAGTAGAACGGGCCGACCTCGCTGCTGGCGAAGCCGCAGCCGCCGGTGTTCACACCGCCGGTGAAAATCTCGACGTTCGGCCGCCGGTAGCCGGGCATCAGCTGCGCCCACACGCCGTCGAGGGAGTTCCCGGTCGCCACGACCCGGCACTGCACGATCTCGTTGGCGTCCTTCCCGGTCCGGCACTGGCTGAGGTCGAATCCGGGCGCTTCGACGCCCTGGGTGTCCATCGGGGCCTGGGCGGGCATCACCGTGCCCGGATCGACGCCGAGGAACAGAGCCACCACGACGATCAGGAGCCCACCGAGACCGCCGCCGACCGCGATGCCGCGGCCGGGACCGCGGCCCCCGCCACTGCTGGTCGATGTGGTGCTGGTGTCGATCCGCATGCCCTCGTTGAAGGTCATCTCGCTACCCCCGTCCACCGCCTGCCCGCTGCGCGGGGCTGCCTGACACCCATGCCGGTCCAGCTTCGCACACTACGATTTGGCGCGTGGCTGCCGTCGCCGGAGAACCAGCTGTGCTGAGCACGCCGTCGGGGGATCTGCGAGGCGGGGTCGAGGGCGGCATCGGGGTGTGGCGCGGGGTGCCGTATGCCGAGCAACCCGTCGGACCGCGGCGTTTCCTGGCGCCCGAGCCGTTGTCCCCGTGGTCGGGGGTGCGCGACGCACGCGAACACGGGCCGTTGCCGCCGCAGACCAAGTCGTTCGTCGGAGGGGGCCGTGACGATCCGAAGGCGCGTGACGAGGCGTGCCTGACGTTGACGGTGTGGTCGCCGGACACCGCGGCGTCGCTGCCGGTGATGGTGTGGATCCCCGGCGGTGCGTTCGTCTACGGCGCGGGCCAGTTCCAGCTGTACAACGGTTCGCGGCTGGCGGCCAACGGCAACGTGGTCGTCGTCAACGTGACCTATCGCATCGGTGTGTTCGGCGGGCTGGAGCTCAGCGATCTCGGAGAGGGGTTCGACGACAACCTCGCGCTGCGGGACCAGATCGCGGCGTTGCGCTGGGTGCGGGACAACATCGCCGCGTTCGGCGGGGATCCGGGCCGGGTGACGGTGTTCGGCGAGTCCGCGGGGGCGACGTCGGTGTTGGCGTTGATGGCGGCGCCGGAGGCGGCCGGGTTGTTCGACCGGGCCATCGCGCAGAGCCCGGCGCTGCCGTTGATCGCCGACCGCGAGTTCCGCGCGGTCAATGCGCACGAGTTCCTGCGCCGACTCGGTGTCGGCGTCGACGAGGTCAAAGCCCTGCCGCAGCGTCAGCTACGCCGCGCGGCGGGCATGGTGCAGCTCAAGAGTGCCGCGACCACCCCGACGCTGGCCTACGGGCTCACGCATGGCACGGATCTGCTGCCCCGCGATCCTGTCGATGCCGCGCGGGAGGGGTTTATGACACGGGTGCCGTTGATCGTGGGGACCAACAGCCATGAGGCGTCGATGTTCGCGTGGACGAAGCCGCCGATGTTGCCCACCACCAGAGACTCGATCGACGCGTACTTCGATCGTGTTGCTCCGCACGCCAAACAGGCTGTGCTGCAGGCATATCCGGCCTACCCGCGGCGCAGCGCCCTGGTTGCTCTCGGCGCGGATGCGATGTTCGGCGGCCCCACCTGGGCGTTCGCCGACGCCTACAGCTCGCATGCGTCGACGCGGATGTACCGCTTCGACCATTTCGGGCTGAGTCTGCGCATGCTGGGGTTGGGCGCGACGCACGGCAGCGAGATCGTGCACATCCATCACAGCTACGAGTCGTTCGTCGGGCGCAAACTGCACCCGTTGGGCCGGCGAATCCAGCCCGGTGTCGGGCGCCGGATGCAGCGGGCCTGGCTGGATTTCGCCTGGGGCGGGGTGGGCGTCGAGCACTGGCCGCTCTACGAGACAGGGCAGCGGCTGACTCGGCTGATCACGTCGACTCGGGACGTGATGGTTCCCGATCCCGACCGGGATCGGCGAGAGGCGTGGGCAGCGGTGTACTAGGGGATCAGCGGCCTCGCCACCGCGGTGCACGTTTGTCGCGCCACGCCTGGATTCCTTCGGCCACGTCCTCGGTCGCGGCGGCGACCTTGCGCATGGTCTCCCCGAAGCGCACGGATTCGATCCAGCCCATGTTCGCCGTGCGCCACGCCACCTCCTTGGTGGCGCGCTGCGCGAGCGGCGCCGCCTCGGTGAGCGTCCGCGCCCACGACTGCGCTTGCGCTTGCAGACGATCAGGCTCGACCAGCCGCCACACCAAACCGATCTCCTTGGCGCGCTCGGCGGTGATCGGTTTGCCCGTCAACAGCAACTCCATCGCATCGGCCCACCGCACCCGTTCCGGCAGCCGGATCGCACCCACGACGGTGGGCACCCCCAGCGACACCTCCGGAAACGCGAAGGTGGCGTCGGTGCTGGCAATCACGAAGTCGCAGAACAGGACTCCGGTCAATCCGTAACCCACGCACGGGCCGTGGACGGCGGCGATCGTCGGCTTGAACAGTTCCATCCCTGATTCGAACGAGTTGATGGTGGGCTTCTCCCAGAACGTGCCGCCGAAAGTGCCGACGGAGCCCTCGCCGTCCTTGAGGTCGCCGCCCGCGCAGAAGACGTCACCGTTGGCGGTCAGAACGCCCACCCAGGCCTCCTCGTCGTCCCGGAACCGGTCCCATGCCGCGTTCAAGTCCTGCCGTAGGGCGCCGTTGATGGCGTTACGGGCCTCCGGCCGGTTCAGGGTGATCGTGGCGACGTGGTCGGCCAGTTCGTAGGTGACGAGGCTCATCGCTGGACCCTAGCGCCGTTCAGGCCATGGCCCGCGCCAACGCGATGTGACCGTCGAATCCGACTTCCTCGGCGTGGGCCCGGTAGCGGTCGCGCAGCTCGGCGTAGGCATGCAGATCGCCGTCGGCCTTCGCGAGCATCGCCCGCATGCGCATCAGCGGAAGTTCGTGATACAGGAAGGTGGGCTCCGTGGGGGTGGCAGCCAGTTCAGCGACGACCTTCTCGGCGTCTTCGCGATCACCTTCGCGGTTGCGGGCGAGGAGTGCATCGACGAGAACGGTGGTGGACCAGCCCCGGTTGACACCCTCGCCGGCGCGGATCTCGCTCGCGAGCACCCCTCGGCACAGATCGACAGCGGTGTCGTAGTCCCGGCGGCGGATCGACTCCGCTGCCACTTCCAGGTCGACACACCATGCCGCGATGATCGTGTACCGGTGTTCGAGCGCGACCTGCCGCGACTTCGCCATCAACTCGAAGCCCAGCCGCCGGTCGGTGTCCCGACGGCGTACCAGGATGAATCCGTAGGTGAATTCGGCGTTGGTGAGCAAAAGGTTGTCGCCGAACCGGCGTGCGATGTCAAGGGCCTCAGCGGTGTCGCGCAGCGCGTCATCGTCGGCGACCAACGCCCAATTCATGATCGCGACGTACTTGAACATCACCACGGTGGAGAAGGTGAACTTGTCCACGCTTCGGGCGATCGAGAGTGCGTCGTCGAAATCTTGACGCCATCCGCTGATCCCCAGGCAGCATCGCGTCGACGCCCTCATCGCCAACGCCAGCGCCAGTGGAGATCCGACGACGAGGTTGCCCATCGTCGCATCTCCGGCCGCGTCGTCGATGGACCGCTGGGCCAGATCCAGCGATGCCGACATCTCGCCGGCGTCCCACTTGGCGATGGCGCCCACCATCGGGATCAGTGCGACCGCCAGCTCCCGGTCGCCGATCGCGTCGAGTAGCTCCACCTGCTCGGACGCGAGCCGAGACGCCTCGGTGTAACGGCCGTGAAAGTTCAGCATCTGGATCAGTCCGGCCATGCCGATCGCCAGGGACCGTTTGTCGCCGGCCTGCTGGGTCAGGTCGCGCAGCTCGTCGAATCCGACATCGGCCAGCTCGCCGCCGACCCGCCAGGTCGTGGCCGCCAGCCACGTTCGCGCAGCGATGCGCATCGTCAACCGGTCCGGTTCGTCCTCGGGCAGGCCGTCGGCGACGGCGACCGCGCGCTGCCAGCTCATCCTGGCCGCGGCGATGTCGCGATGAGTCGCCCAGGTGCCGGCCGCCATATGTCGGTCGAATGCCGCACGGAGGTCACCAGCTGCTTCGAGGTGGGTGGCGATCAGTGCCGCATTGGCCGCAGCGCCTTCGGGATCGGTGCGTTCGATCTCGGCCGCGATGCGGCGGTGAAGTTCGGCCCGGCCGGCCCTCAGCTGAGATTCATAGGCGACGGCGCGCATCAGGGGGTGCCGGAAGGCGTACTGATCCGGATGGGTGCTCACCCGTGCGATCAACTCGGCATCCACCAGGTCATCGATCGCCGAGGACCCGGCTACGGCGTCCAAGAGCGTGCGGGAGAACGGGGAGCCGATCGCCGCGGCCGCGTACAGGGTGCGTTTGGCTGCCGGAGCGAGCCGGTCGATCCGGGCGGCGATGGTGGTCTGCACGGACGCCGGGACGGGGATGTCGGCATCTCCCTGGCAGGTGAAGGCGCCTCTCGTCCCACCGAGGACGCGGCGCTCGGCGAGATCCCGGATCATCTCCTCGATGAAGAACGGGTTTCCCGCGGCTCGATCGGTGATGCGCTGGGCCAGCGTGGCCACGGAGGTGTCCGGACCGACGAGCGAAACGGTGAGCTTCGAGGAGCTCGAATAGTCCAGGGGCGCAAGCGCGATGGTTCTGTCGGCCGGTCTCGCGAGCGCACCGTGGTAGTCGGGTCGGTGCGTGATCAGCACCAGGGCTGCGGCGTCGGCGATCGTGCCGAGGAAATCCGCGATCATCGCCTCGCTGGCCGCATCTATCCAATGGGCGTCTTCGACCACATACACCGTCGGTTGACGACGCGAGAGCAGGGCGCTGTCCAGAAGTGCGGTGAGGCGTCGCTTTCGGGCATCAGGCGTGACGTCTTCCGGCGGGGGACGGCCGTCGCCGATTCCCAGCATGTCGTCGAGCATCAGTAGGTCCTGCGGGTCGGCGTCGGGCAGCGCCGAGCGTGTGGCCGCCCTGGCGCTTTCGGCCGGCACGTGCTCGATGCCGAAGAAGGCTCGCAGCAATCCGGTGGCCGCGCCGAAGGGCACGTCGCAGGTATGGGATTGGCAGTAGGTCCAGAACACCTGCATGCCGCGATCGGTGGCGAGCGCGGCGAGTTCGCGGGCGAGCCGGCTCTTGCCGATACCGGGCGTTCCCACCACACGTACCACCACGCCCCGGCCACGAGAGGAGTCCTCCAGACTGCCTACCAGCTCGGCGATTTCGGAGGTGCGCCCGACAAACGGGGTGTCCGCGGACCGTAGCTGGGCGCGTTCGGCGGCTCCCAGCAACGTCCGTGCGGGTACCGGTCGGTTCGCGCCCTTGATGTGCACCCACTCCACCCCGCCCAGTTGAGCGTCGTGTTCGACCAGGCGTGCGGTGGTCTCGCTGACCATCACCCCGCCCGGCGGCGCCACGGACTCCATTCGTTGGGCGAGCCCGACGTGCTCGCCGATCACGGTGTAACCGGGCGAATCGGAGCCGATGTCACCCGCGATGACCTGGCCGGAGTTCAGACCGACACGAACTTTGAAATCCATACCGTCGCGCACACGGACCTTCTCGGCCAGGTCACGTGCTTCGTCCTGAATGGCCAACGCCGTCAGACAAGCACGAAGCGCGTGGTCCTCCATCGCGAGAGGCGCGCCGAACAGCGCCATGACCCCGTCGCCGATGAATTCGACTGCGCCACCGTAGCGCTTTACGACTCGCGTCGACCTGTCGAGCAGTTCGGACATGATCTCGCGCAGACGTTCTGGGCCCACGGCGCTCGCGATGTCCATCGACCGGGTCACATCGGCGAACAGGACCGTCACATTCTTGTACTCCGGCACGGCAGACACGGGGGACAGGACCGCACCGCACTGGTCACAAAAGCGCGCGCCCTGACGGGCTTCGGTGCTACAGGCTCGGCACCGGGTCTGTTGTTCGCCCATCCGCGATCCCGACGATCTGACGGCAGTTCGGGCTCACGATAGTCCTGCCGGATCGGCTGCGGAGCTGAAGGACCTGATCGTCAGTTTCCTGCTCATCGACGACTACTCATACGGGGTGGCCGTCCTGGAAGCGGCGAACCACGATTGTCGGCGGTCCGGCAGCTACTTTCTGCCAGCGGTCGGTCAATCTCTGCCAACCGAAATTATTGCCCTGACCTGCTGGTTCCAGCTATCAGAAGCAGAG
>NZ_BCRS01000049.1 GCF_001552715.1 Mycolicibacterium vaccae NBRC 14118 = CIP 105934
CGGCGCCGAATCACCGGCGGGCTCGTCGAGGTCGGGCTCGGGATCGGTGTCGGTCGCGAACAGCACCGCGGCGTCCCGCTCGGCGTTGAGCACCTCGGTGGTGTTGTGCGAGTACTCCGGGAGCTTCAGCGTGTTGGCGGCCAGACCGGCGACCGTCGGCGCGTTCTTCACCCCGATCTCGACGAAGCGCTCCACACCGAGACCGCCCGCGGCCTCCTCGATGAACAGCAGGTCCTGGGTCTCGATCCAGCGCACCGGGCTGGCGAACTGCCAGGCCAGCAGCTCGATGACGAGCTTGCGGCACAACTCGTTCGGCCGCTCGTTCCGCCACGTGTCGTAGTCGGCGAGGATCTCGTCGAGCGGCTCGGCGGGCACCAGGTCGCGGATCTCCTGCACGAAGTCGCGATCCAGGGTGAACGGCCGGGGCACCAGGTTCGGGATGTAGCGCCCGACCAGCAGGTCGGGATCGTTGGGGTCGGGCATGACCCGCTCCAGCGCCCGACGGAAGTCCGCGACGCCGACCCGCAGCACGCTCGAGTGGAACGGCACGTCGATGCCCGGCACCAGGATGAACGAGCGCTTGCCGCCGGACAGCTCGCGGCGCTTCTCGACCTCGGCCTCCAGCGCTTCCAGACCGGCGACGGTGCCGGCGATCGCGTACTGCGAACCGCGCAGGTTGAAGTTCACGATCTCCAGGAATTCACCTGTGCGGTCCGAGATCTCGGCGATGAAGTCCTTGACGTCGGCATCGTCCAGGTCGATCTGCGAGGGCCGGATCGCCGCGAGCCGGTAGTTGGACCGGCCCTGCGCGTCGCGCGGCACGATGTCGTGCATCTTGGAGCCGCGGTGGAACACGACCTCCAGCAGCGCGGGCAGCTCGTAGACGCCGGACACACAGGCCAGCGCGGTGTACTCGCCGACCGAGTGACCGCAGGCGATCGCACCCTCGACGAACGCACCCTGTTCGCGCATCTCGGCGACCTGCGCGGCGGCCACCGTGGCCATCGCGACCTGGGTGAACTGCGTCAGGTACAGCACGCCTTCGGGGTGGTGGTAGTGCACGCCGGAGGCGATCAGGCTAGTCGGGTTGTCCCGCACCACGTGCAGCACCGAGAAGCCCAGGGTCTCGCGGGTGAACTTGTCGGCGGTGTCCCAGACCGCGCGGGCGGCCTTGGAGCGCGCGCGCACGTCCATGCCCATGCCCTTGGACTGGATGCCCTGTCCGGGGAAGGCGTAGACGGTCTTCGGCGCGGCCAGCTGCGCCGTCGCCGACATCACCAGCTCGCCGCCGACCTTGGCGGCCACCTCGACGATCTCGGCGCCCCGGTCGATACCCACACGGTCGACCCGGAATTCGATCTCGTCGCCGGGCAGCACCATCCCGAGGAAACGGGACGTCCAGCCCACCAGCCGGGCAGGCGGCGTGGCGCGGCCGTCGGTCGCGGTGACCGCGTGCTGCGCGGCGGCCGACAGCCACATGCCGTGCACGATGGGCATTTTCAGCCCGGCCAGCAGCGCGGCGGCGCGGTCGGTGTGGATCGGGTTGTGGTCACCGGAGACCACCGCGAACGCACTCATGTCGACGGGGGCGTTGACCACGACGTCGCGCCGGCGGCGACGCGGCGTGTCGGTCGCGTTGTCGGTGATCGCCCCGCCCGCGCGCGGCGGATCGGTGAGTTCGACAGCGCCGGTGCGGCCGCGGATCGCGAACCGCTCACCGAGGGTGGCCAGTACGGTGCCCTCGGAGTCGGCGATCGTCACGTCGACCGGCACGACCCGGCCGACCTCGGTGTCGACGGCAGCCGAAGCCGTTGCGCTGACGGTCAATTCGGACTTCGTCGCGGGCATCGTCGCGAGCAGGTGGGCGGCGTGGTCGAGGTGCACCAGGCTCAGCAGGCCCTCGACGACGGGGAATCCGTCGTCGGTCAGCGCCGAACCGACCGCAGCGAACACCGCGGGCCAGCACAGGCCGACGAGCGCATCGGGCACGAGCGTCAGGCCCGGCGCCAGCGGTGCGCCGAAGGTGGCGGTGACCCCGGTGTGGTCGGCGACCTTCTCCGGATCCCACTCGACCGACACCGTCGCGGTGCTGTTCTCCACCGCAGGAAGGGCGTCCGGCCCGTCCACGCCGGCGGCGATGGCCAGCACGGCACGCATCGCCGTGGAGGCGTCCTCGACGGTGACGATCGGCGCGCCGCCGTCGACGGTGGTCGCCGGCAGCGTGAAGCGGATGTCGATCCAGATGTCGGACAGCGGCACGCTCAGCGTGACACTTCCGTCCCCGGCCAACTCCAGGCGCGCACCGGTGTTGGGGTGCGTGGCGCTGGGCTTGCCCGGCACGTCGTTGACCTGCCATTCGCCCGGCGCCCCGATCCGGTGCACCGGGTTGACCGCGGTACGCCCCGCCCACAGCACGTCGGGCGAGTCGAGCACCACGGCCAGCGGGCCGGCGACGTCGGCGCGGGCCTGTCTGCGCGACACCACCGGAACCGGCTCGGCACCGGTTGCCAGGATGCGGTCGACGATCTCCTGCTCGAAACGGTCGAGCAGCTCACCGACCGGCTCGTCGACGCGGGTGATGCCCGCGACGGCCTGGGTGCCGGGGATGATGCAGACCTGGTCGGCGGTGTAGCGCGCGTCGTGGGCCTGCCACAGCGAGTCGCTGCGCCACCAGCGCCGCACGTCCTTGTCGATCACCGGCACGAAGTTGACCGGCTTGCCGGGCTTCTTGCACAGCGTCACGAAGAACGGCACGTCGGCGGGATGCAGCTTCACCGTCTCGGCGTCCGGGTAACGGGCCAGCAGCGCGGCGATCGCGGTGTCCGGATTGTCCAGCAGCGCTTGGCTTTCGGGGCCGGCCGCAAAGAGCGACTCGATGGGCCCGGAGTCCTTCTCGTGCAGGCGGGCCTCGGCGCGGGTGAGCATCTCCTCGAAGCGCTCGCGCCAGGTGTCGGCCAGCCACGGGCTACCCGGTGCGGCGGTGTCGGCGGTGCTGTCGCCGTCGCCGATCGCCAGTTCGACGTAGCGCTGCAGCCACTGCAGGTAGGTCATGTCGGCCACGTCGCCGAAGTACGGCTTGGCGGTGTCGGCCATCGCGGCGATGATCTCGTCGCGGCGCTCGGCGACGGCGTCGGCGTCGCCGGCCACCTCGTCGAGCAGGCGACCGCACCGTGACGCGGTGTTGTCGATCTCGTGGATGTCGGCGCCGAGCTGGCTGCGCCCGCTGGCCATGCCGCTGATGGCCTTGCCCGCGCCGACCCAGGTGTCGGTGCCGGTGGTGTCGACCAGCAACTGCTTGACCGCCGGGGAGGTGGTGGCCTCCAGTGTGGCCATCGCCGCGGTGCCGACCAGGATGCCGTCGACCGGCATCGCCGGGAATCCGTAGGTCTTGGCCCAGTCACCGGACAGGTACTCGGCGGCCCGCTCCGGGGTGCCGATCCCGCCGCCGACGCAGATCGTGATGTTCGAGTGCTTACGCAGGTCGCCGTAGGTGCTCAGCAGCAGGTCGTCGAGGTCCTCCCACGAATGGTGACCACCGGCGCGGCCGCCCTCGACGTGGACGATCACGTCACGGCCGGGGACCTCGGCCGCGATCTTGATGACCGACTTGATCTGGTCGACCGTGCCGGGCTTGAAGACGACGTTGCTGATGCCGACGGTGTGGAGCTCTTCGATCAGGTCGACGGCCTCTTCGAGGTCCGGGATGCCCGCGGTGACCACCACGCCGTCGATCGGCGCGCCGGACTGGCGCGCCTTCTGGACCAGGCGCTTGCCGCCCAGCTGCAGCTTCCACAGGTACGGGTCGAGGAACAGCGAGTTGAACTGCACCGCACGGCCCGGCTCCAACAGCTGGGTCAGCTCGGCGATACGCGCGTCGAAGATCTCCTCGGTGACCTGTCCGCCGCCGGCCAGCTCGGCCCAGTGGCCGGCGTTGGCCGCGGCAGCGACGATCTTGGCGTCCACGGTGGTCGGCGTCATGCCGGCCAGCAGGATCGGTGACCGGCCGGTGAGCCGGGTGAACTTGGTCGACGCCTTGACCGAACCGTCGGGCAGCGCGACCGGCTTCGGCGCGTAGCTCGACCAGGCGGGGGCCACCGCCGGCTCCGCGCCGACGGTGAACAGGCTGCGCTGGCCGGCACGGGTGGCGGCCGCGACGATGCCGATGCCGAGACCACGGATCACCGGCGCGGTCAGCCGCGTCACGGTGTCGCTGGGCCCCAGGTCGACGATCCACTTGGCGCCGGCCGCGGCCAGGCCCTCGACCTCGCTGACCCAGTCGACGGGCTTGACGAAGATCGTCTCGGTGAGTTCGCGGGTGAGCTCACGGTCCAGACCGGTGCGCGCCGCCCACTCGTTGACGAGGTCGATGCCACCCGCCAGCCGCGGGGTGTGGAAGCCGACCTCGACGTTGAGCTGGTTGAAGATCGGGCGGAAGATCGCGCCGCCGCGGGTCTTGTTCTTGCGCTCGGCCTCTTCCTTCTCGGTGATCTTCTCGCAGTACAGCTCGAACCGGGCGAGCTGCTCGGGGGTACCGGTGATGACCACCGAGCGCCTGCCGTTACGGATGGACAGCGCCGGCGGCAGCACGGTGCGGACGTCCTGGGCGAACTCGTCGAGCAGCTCGGCCATCCGGGCGGGGTCGACGTTGAGGACCGAGACCATCGGCGACCGGTCGCCGCGACCGACCATGCCGCAGCGCCGGGACACCAGCGAGCCCGCAGCACCGATCAGCTGACCGATGGCGAGCAGTTCGACGTCACGGGCGCCGCCGGCCTTGAGCGACTCCACCGCGGTGACGCCCTGGGAGTGGCCGGCGATGGCCACCGGCGGATGGGCATCGAGATCGAGGCCCTGTCGCTTGAGCGCCCGCTGGGCGGCCATCTGGGTGAGCAGGATGCCGGGGCCCGAGATCGCGGCCGTGGTGAGGTCCTTGGCGGCCGGCAGCGGCTCATCGGCGGCCAGCGCACGGATCCACTTCATCGGCTCGAAGCCGATGGGCCGGACCACGACCAGCTCGCGTGCCAGGGGCTCGAGCATCAGTTCGGCTTCGGCGACCAGCTGGCTGATCTCGGACTCGATGCCGGCGGAGTTGACGAGTTCCTCGAGGTTCTCCAACCACGGACCGCCCTGACCGCCGAACGCGACGGCATACGGCTCGCCGGCGTGCAGGCGATCGACGAGTGCGTGCGTACCCGACAAGGGTTCGAAGTCCTGGCCTGTCCGGCTGTCGGAGCCGGCGGCGGCACGGTGCTGGTCGTTGATCGTCACGTCTTGTGTTCTCCTCAGTACTTCAATCGCGCTGCGATCGCGTGGTCACGGTCGTCTCGGGCTGGTGGGCTCGTCGTGGGTGGTCGGCACTGCCTGTGTGCGGCCACTGCGATTCGGCGTCGAATCCGGCTCGTCGTCCGCTGCGCTCAGCGACATGCGTGAGCAGCCGCAGTCGGACACTTCAGCCGTACTAAGAGTGTCATAAGAGACTGGGCCAGTTTCTCGCCTCGAATGGTTACTGGCGAGTTCTACGCACCGGTAACAGTGGGCTACATAACGCGAGCCCGGAACCGCCCCGAGGTTATCCGTGACAAACGTCCTGCATGCGGGTGGTTACGCCTGAGTAGGGTAGAAGCGCAGTTCAAAGCAGCATTGTTACCAAATCGTTATCTGAAAATTCTCGTTCGCACCAGGTGTCGCCTGCGGGCGCGCAGAGACGACAAGATCGTCGAAACTGTGCGGTCAATTTTTCGCTTCGAGGATACAAGTTTGCTGCAATACCCTACCGGTGGGTAAGTACGTGGCGGTTCAGTCCCCATGCCCGTACCGCGACGTGAGGGCATGGTCGATGTGGACGCCGACTCCGACCACCACGCTGATCGATATCGACCAGGGTGCGGGATGCCCCGACGGATGGGCGACGCGACCGGGCGAGCCCGAATTGTGTTGTCAGAAGCAGCACTCGTGCCCACGCCGGCGGGCACCGCGTCCCCTGGCGCTTCTACTGCCCGAAGGTCGGCACGTTGACGATCGACGCGTGAATCGCGGTGCCGACGGGCCCACCTGCCGCGACAGGTGACTGCCGGCCGCGCTGGGCGTCCCGAACACCCGCCGGCTCGCCGGGTAGCCAGAGCGCGGTCACGCCTTGCCGAACACCGGCCCGACGCACCCGGGCTCAGCGGCGACCCGACTCAATCGGGGCGACCCGGCTCCCAGGCGCCGCTGATCATGATCCCGGTGGTGTACTCGGAGGCCGAGGCGACCATGTGGCGCCGCGCGGCCTGATCGAAGCGGGTCAGCATCACCTTCTCCCCCAGCAGCCGGTAGTCCTGCAGCGTCTGCCGGATCTCGTCCACCTCGTGCGGGCGGGGAAGATAGTCGGCCCCGACCCGCTCCCGGTAGAACTCCTCGAGGCTGGCGGCGAACGCCGCGGCCAGCTGCTCCACCGAGCCCTCGGTGGATTCGACGAACCGCAGCAGGGCTCGCACGCAGAGACCGGGGTCCGGTGCACGCGCGAGGATGTCCGCGGCCACCGCGTCGATCATCACCACCTCGCCGCCCTCGACCGCGGCCAGCCCATAGGCCGCCAGCTTGCGGGCCTCTTCCCCATCGGCGTCGATCGCCACGGCGGCCGGGTTGGTCGACTGCGGCTCCGCATTCGCCTCACCCAGGACCGCCTGTTGCAGCCCGAGGATGTCCGCGAGGTCCGTGCCCTGGCGCATGCTGGCGAAGAACTCGGCGATGTGCGCCGAGTTGTAGCCCTTCCGCAGCAGCTGGCTGATGGTGTTGAGCTGAGACAGGTGATAGTCGTCGTACAGCGCCGACCGCCCGACCCGCCGCGGCGGATCCAGCAACCCCCGCTCGCGGTAGGCGCGGATGTTCCGGGCACTGATGCCGGACTCTTGAGCCAGATCTTCCAGCCGATACTCAGTCACGCGTCCACGGCCCCCCATACGGTGCGGCGGACTGGTCCCCGCTGCATGGCTCCACTGTAACCACAGAATCGGCAGCACGAGCGAATTACAGTTCTCGTCACGGGTAAGTCCTGCGCCACCGATCGCAGGGCCGCTATCTGGGCAAATAGTGCACAGTGTGAAATTTACGCGCAGGTGTTTGCATTTTCAGCCAACTCCGATCCCACCGATCGCGGCGACCGCGTCGCACGCCGGTTCGCGTCTCGGCGGCGGGTACGGGAGGATGGCAGGGGTCTGCCAGTTCGGAGCAGACATTAAGACAAAGGTGATTCCAGGGAGGGCAGCGTGCGTCCCTGGATCGTGTGGGCCACCGGGGTGCTCGCCTACATCGTCGCCGTCCTGGACCGCACCACCCTCGGGGTCTCGGGTCTGGCCGCCGCCGACCGTTTCTCGGCGGGTCCCAGCCTGCTGTCGTCCTTCGTCGTGCTGCAGGTCGTGGTCTACGCGGGCGCCCAGATCCCGGCCGGTCTGCTGCTCGACCGCTTCGGCTCCCGGGTGATGATCGCCTCCGGCGCCGCACTGATGGCATCGGGCCAGCTGGCGCTGGCCTTCACCGAATCCCTGCCGGTGGCGATCGCGGCCCGGGCCGTCGTCGGACTCGGGGACGCGATGACGTTCATCTCCGTGCTGCGGCTCGTCCCCCTCTGGTTCGCGCCCCGCCGGATTCCGCTCGTCGCGCAGCTGACCGGCATCGTCGGCCAGCTCGGCCAGGTGTTGTCCGCGCTGCCGTTCCTGGCGCTGCTCTCGGCCTCGGGGTGGTCGGTCGCCTACGCCTCGGCCGCGGCCCTGGGCGTGTTGTCGTTCGTGCTGACGCTGGCGGTCATCCGCAACACCCCGGACGGTGCGGCGACCACCCCGGAGACCATGTCGGTCGGCGAGACCCTCCAGAGCGTCAAGACGGTGTGGCTGCGCCCGGGCACCCGGCTGGGGTTCTTCACCCACATGGGCACGCAGTTCTCGATCACGGTGTTCGCGCTGATGTGGGGGTTGCCCTACCTGACCGAAGCCCAGGGGTTGTCGCCGGGAATGGCAGGTGGGTTGCTGAGCTTGTCGGTGGTGTCCGCGATCGGCTGCGGAGTGCTGATCGGAGTTCTCACCGGGCGCTACCCGCACCGCCGATCGCGGATGGTGCTGATCATCATCGTCAGCAACGCCATGGCCTGGTCGGCGGTGCTCGCCCTGCCGGGCCCGGCCCCGCTGTGGCTGCTGACCGTGCTGGTCGTGGTGATCTCCGTCGGCGGCCCTGGCTCCATGGTCGGATTCGACTTCGCCCGGACCTTCAACTCCGGCGCCACCCTGGGCACCGCGCAGGGCATGGTCAACATGGGCGGGTTCATCGCGTCGCTGCTGTTGATGCAGGCGATGGGTCTGGTCATGCAAGCCGCGGGCGGCATCTCGTTCGACTCGTTCCGCGTGGCCTGGACGCTGCAGTATCTCGTGTGGGCGCTCGCGGTGGTGGGCATCCTGGTCACCCGGCGCAAAGCCCGCCGCCTGATGCGCGAAGACGACGAACGGATGCTGCTGGAAGGCATCGACACCTAACCGCGCCGACCGCCACGAAAAGCGCCGTGGTCAGGCCACATCCGGTGCGTCGGCACACTCGGCACGCGCTGATAGCGACCCACGGCTGTCCCCTCTCAGACCTGGGGCGAAGGCCCCCACGATAAGGTTCGCCCATGGACGCGGTCGGTGTGGTGTTGGCCGCGGGTCTGGGCACCCGGGTCGGCGCCGACGGCAACAAGGCCTACCTGCCGCTGGCGGGGCGCAGCATGCTGGCGTGGTCGCTGGACACCCTGATCGGGCTGCCCGGTATCGCACGCGTGATTCTCGTCTACCGTCAGGGCGAGTCCTCGCTCGCGCGGGACACGTTGGTCAACGAGATCGACAGCAGTGCAATCGAATTCGTCGAAGGTGGGGAAACCAGACACGCGTCGGAGACCAATGTGGTGCGGTACCTGGCCGACGACATCGAGTCCGGCGCCGTGGACGTCGTGGCCGTTCACGATGCCGCCCGCCCGCTCGCCGGACCCGACATGTTCGTCGAGGCGATCACGCTGGCCCGGCGGTTCGGTGGCGCCCTGCCCGCCCTGCCCATCCGGGATCTGGCCCGGGCCGGCGATACCGGTCTGGAACCGCTGCCGCAGGGCCGGGAGCTGGTCCGGGTTCAGACCCCGCAAGCCTTCCGCGCACGGGATCTGTTGCACGCCTACCGCTGCGCCGAACGTGACGGATTCGAGGGCACCGACACGTCCTCGTGCATCGAGCGCTACACCGGGATCGAGGTCCGGACGTTCCCCGGCCGGGCCGAGAACCTCAAAGTCACCTACCCGCGTGACGTCGCGGTGGCCCACCACCTGCTGATCAGTGCGGAGGGTGCTGCCGGCCCTCGATGAGCGCGGCCAGGAAGGCGGCGTCGACGGGCAGCTCGAATCTCATGGTGTCGATCGCGCCGTCGACCAGCGTCGGGGTCGTTCCGTCCGCCAGCACGGCCGCCAGCTCGTCGAACGAGCCGTCCGCGTCGCCGTCGAGCAACCGGTTCAGCACCGCCGAGTCGAAGCCACGTGGGTACTGCACGGTGCGCAACGCGGATCGATCCAGCGTCGCGGTCACCGCGCCCCGATCGTCGACGGCCTTCACGCTGTCGGTCACCGGCCGCGTCGGCCACACCACCGCGGCACCGTCGCGCACCGCTGCCACGACAGCGTCGACTGTGGTTTCGGCGAAAAGCGGCCAGGCCACGTCGTGCAAAAGCACCGGGCCGGCGGGCAGCTCGGCCAGACCGGCCGCGATGCACTGCGCCCGGGTGCCGGGCGAGTCGGCAACCACCACGCGGACGTCGGGAAAACGCTGTCCGGCCAGGGCGTCGCGGATGTCGCCGGTCAACGGGGCGGCCGCCGCGACCACGACCTCCCCCGCGTCCGCCAGCCCCCCGACGATCCGGACCAGAGGGCTGGCACCGGCCACCGGCATGAACACGGCGTCGCGGCGCTGGGCGAAGCTTCCGGGGAGTGGCAGGAGCGCCGGCACGGTCACGGCGTCCGAGGCTATACCTGTCAGACCGGGTCGAACGACTCGATCAGCCAGTTGCCGTCGACCTTCTTCAGGCCCACCTTCACACTGCTCGCGGCGAAGGCCCCGTCCGGGTTCTCCTTGCTCGTGGTGGTCTGGTTGATGAATACCAGCACCTCGGCGCTGTCCGGCTGGATCTCCGAGACCCCCGCCCGGACTACCGAAGCGGCGGTCTTGACCGACTTCTCCTTGGCCGCGGGTGTGACGATCTGTTCGGTGAACTGCGTGTAGTAAGAGAGGAAGTCACCCGTCAGCTTCGACTTGGCATTCGTGAAGTCCTGGTCGAGAGACTCCGGCGAGTACGACAGCAGCGCGACGGTGCCGGTCTTGGCGGCTTCGAGAGCGACCTGTGCGGCCGCGGGATCGGTCTGCTGGTCAGGTCGGTACTCGTTGAGGTAGAACCAGCCGGCCATTCCGGCGGAGGCGAGCAGCGCCACGGTCAGCAGGATCGCGCTGACCAGACCCAGCGTCGAACGACGCGGCGCCTTCGCAGCCTCAGCCATCACGGGCTCGTCCACGGCCTCGGCCGCCGCATCGTCGCCGGTGTCCTTGTCGGAGGCGAGGTCATCGCGTTCGTCAGAGCCGATCTCGGTCACATCTCCGGCGGGCTTGTCGTCGCTCACGGCACGAACTCGACTTTCGACATCTTGATCTGACCGTCCTCACGCTCCAGGCTCACGCTGAGCCGCCATGTGCGCGGCTCTTGGTTGGCGCCGGCTGTGTTGGTCACCCGTGACGATGCCGCGACGAGTACTTCGGCTGCGTCCTCAGACATCGACTCCACAGCCGTGGAGTTCACGTTCACCTCGGTGACAACCTTGGAATCTTGGGCGACCTTGACGAAATCCGCGGCCTGCATCTCGAAATCCGTTTTGAACTGGCCCGTCGAGTTGTCGATGATGCGCTGGACGTCCGCCTCGGCGTTGTTGAAGTCCAAGGACATCAGCGTCACCACACTTTGGCGGGCCGCCGCGACGTACTCGGCGTTCTGCTGGCGCAACTTCTCGGCCGCACGGTGTGTCCAGATCATGTAGCCGCTGGCACCCAGCAGGGCGATCGTGCACAACACCACGAAGCCGGCGACGACCGGCTTCCAGGTCGGGCGCCGAATGCGACGCTTGCGCGGACCGGTGTCGATGTCGGACGCATCGGCATCCTCGGCCGGCAGGTGTTCGCTGTCGGTGGTCGCGGGCGCCACAGTCTCAGACTCGACCGCATCGGCCTCGACCAAATCGGCCTCGACGGCCGCTTCCTGCTCGGCATCGATGTCACCGCCGAGGGTCTGCCTGCGCAACCGGGCTGCGCGGGCACGAGCCCGCGCGGCGGCAGCCAGGGCCTCCGCCTCAGCGGCTTCTGCTTCGGCTTCCTCGACGAGCGCGCGCGCCTTGTCGGGGTCCGTCGAGCTCTCAGGTTCCACGGTCGATTCATCGACGCGATCGGCGTCGATCACCGAGTCGCGGCGCCGGAAAGACGGCACACCGACCTCCTTGTCTGCACAGTCAATTGCACGATGGTCACTATGAGAATGTCGTTCTTCTGTTTGGAGTATCGCATTCACGATACGCCGGTGTCCGAGGTCCGGACAAAAGCATCGACTGCGAAAATACTGCTCGGAGGCTGTGCAGACGCTCAGCCCCGAAGCTCCTGCAGTCGGTCCTTCATCACCTTGCCGGTGGCGTTCAACGGCAACTCGTCGAGGAACTCTACATACCGCGGCACCTTGAAACCGGCCATTCGCTCGCGACACCACGCGATCACCTCGTCGGCGGTGAGTCCGCCGGCGCCAGGACCCGGCACCACGAAGGCTTTGCCGACCTGACCCAGGCGCTCGTCGGGCACCCCGATCACCGCGGCCTGCGCGACGGCGGGATGCTCCATCAGGAAGCCCTCGATCTCGGCGGGGTAGGCGTTGAAGCCGCCGACGATGTACATGTCCTTCTTGCGGCCCACGATCCGCAGGCGTCCGGCGCCGTCGAGGGTGCCCAGGTCGCCGGTGTGCAGCCAGCCGTCCGCATCGATCGTCTCGGCGGTCGCAACGGGGTCGTCGAGATAACCCTGCATCACCGTGTAGCCCCGCACCAGAACCTCGCCGTCGTCGGCGATGCGCATCTCGACACCATCGCAGGCCACCCCGGCGGTGGTGGCGATGTCCTCGAACGAGTCCCCCGGCCGCGACAGCGTCACGGTGCCCGCCTCGGTCAGGCCGTAGCCGGTCGCCAGGGTCTTGAACGGCAACTCCTCATGCACCCGGCGGATGAGTTCGACCGGGATGTCGGCCGCGCCTGTGACCCCCGCGCGTAACGTGGCCAGCTTCGACTTGTCGGCCACGCCCAGCAGTGAGTGATACAGCGTAGGGGGCCCGGGCAACATCGTGACCCGCTCTGCGGCAATGAGTTCCACGACGCGCTCCACGTCGAACACCGGCACCGGCAGCATGGTGGCGCCGCGGATGAACGACGCGATGAGTCCGGCCTTGTACCCGAAGGTGTGGAAGTACGGGTTGACCATCAGATAGCGGTCGCCCCGGCGCAGATCCGCCAGCTCACACCACTCTTCGTAGAGTCGCAGGTTCTGCCGATGGTTCATCATCACGCCCTTGGGGCGGCCGGTGGTGCCCGAGGTGTAGATGATGTCGGAGATGTCGTCGCCGTCGACGGGACGACTGAAATGCTTACCGCTGCTGAGGAAGTCGGACTTGAGGTCGATGACGGGCACCCCGGCCTGCTGCGCCGAGGGCAGCGTGTGGTCCAGCCCGAGGAAACCCTGCTGCACCAGCACGGCCCGAGCCCCGCTGCGGCTGATGATGTCGGCTGCCTCGTCCGCTTTGAAGCGGGTGTTGACCGGTACCAGTACGCCGCCGGCGGTCAGCAGCCCGAACGCAGCAATGATCCACTCGGCGCTGTTGGGCGCCCAGATCGCCGCCCGATCCCCCTTCTCGATCCCGAGTTCGGCGAACGCGCCTGCCGCACAACGAATTCGGTCGACAAGCTCGGCGAAGGACAGGCGCAGCGGACCGTCGACGACCGCTTCCGCGTCGCCGAACCGGTCCGCCGCGCCCGCGACCATCTCAGGGATGGTCGCCCAACGTTCGATTGCGCTACTGCTCATCGGGCTTGGAGCGCCCTTGATCGACGCAACGCGCGAGGTGTGTACGTCACGTCGTGACGAGACGTCCCAGGTTGCCACCCATGATCTTGGCCTGGTCCTCGACCGCGAGGTGCTCGAGCGCGGTGACGTAGTGCGTCGGCTCGGCCAGACCTTCAGGGTGCGGCCAGTCGGAGCCGTAGAGCACCTGGTCCACACCGATCAGGTTGATCAGGTCGTCGATGCCCTCCTCGTAGAACGGGCTGACGTAGATCCGGTTCTTGATCTCTTCCATCGGGTTGCCGAGGAAGGCTTCGGGCGCCTTCTTGTACACCTCGGCCATCGAGTCCAGAAGCGGGAACATCCATTTCGAGCCCGCCTCGACGATGCCCACCTTGAGTTTCGGGAAGCGGAACAGCGCGCCGTGAATCACCCAGGACGCCACTGCGTCCTGGATCGGGCGCCACTCGTTGAGGATCGACATCGCGTTGGTCTGGAACGGCAGCATCTCCTGCGCCGCACCGTCCCATTCGGAGGTGTAGCGCGAGTAGCCGCTGTCCGAGGAGTGCATGCCCACGAAGATGTCGTGGTGGACGACGCGCTCCCAGAACGGGTCGAACTCGGGCAGTGCGAACGAGCGCGGACCGCGGAAGCCGGGCACCGGTGCCGGGCGGATCAGGATGGCGCGGGCACCGCGCTTGACCGCCCACTCGAGCTCCTCGATCGCCTTCTCGACGATGGGCAGCGTGATCACCGGTGTGGTGAAGATGCGGCCCTGGTAGTTGAAGCCCCACACCTCGTGCAGCCACTCGTTGAGCGCGTGGATGATGACGTGGATGGCGACCGGATCGTCGGACAGTCGCTCCTCGATCAGGCTGGCCAGCGTCGGGAACATCAGCGAGCGCTGAATGCCGAGCTCATCCATCACCTTGATGCGCGGCTCGGGTTCGAAGAACGCCGGGATGGCCTTCATCGGCTCGCCGAACAGTTCGCGCTTGCTCTTGCCGTCGGGGTTGCCGAACTTGAAGTACTCCTCCCAAGCGCCCGGCTTCGCCACCACCGAGAAGGTGGGGTTGGGGATGTAGTTGCTGATCTGCCCCTTGAGGGCGATCTTGGTGCGCCCGTTGACCTCGACGTACTGGACGATGTCCTTGTACTCCTTGGGCAGGTACTTCGTCATCGCCTCTGGCGGCTCGTACAGGTGGTTGTCCGCATCGAACAGCGGGAACGGGATCTCCACCCGGTGCGACAGTTGTCCCATGAAAGACTCCTTTTCCTATCGAGAGAATCGTATTCTCATTTGCGGGAGGCCGCAACGGCCAACCCCTGCCCGGCGGCGACCTGCCGCCGGATCACGAATTTCTGCACCTTCCCGCTCGCGGTGCGAGGGAAGTCCTGCCCCTCGGGGACCCTGTGCAGCTCCTCGGGCCACTTCTGCGTCGCGACGCCGGCCCCGGCGAAGTGCGCGCGCATCTCGTCGAGGCTCGGCATCGCATGACCGTCGCGGATCCGCACCACCGCCGCCGCGTGCTCACCCAGTCGCAGGTCGGGCGCGGCGACCACGACCGCCTCGGCGACCGCGGGCATCGCCAGCAGCACCTCCTCGACCTCCAGCGCACTGATGTTCTCGCCACCGCGGATGATCACGTCGGACTTGCGGTCGGTGATGGTCAGGTAGCCGTCCTCATCGAGCACGCCGATGTCACCCGTGCGGTACCAGCCGTCCTCGTCGAACGCGGTCGCCGTCAGGTCGTCGTCGGTGTAGCCCAGACAGAGATCCGGCCCGCGACTGAAGATCTCACCGTCGTCCGCGAGCCGGATCTCCACACCGGGGCGGGGATCGCCGTCGGTGAAGAGGCGCTTGTCCGCAGGAGCGCTGGGGCGTGACCCGGTGATCGACGGATGCTCGGTGCTGCCGTAGGAGCGGAACACGAACATCCCGAGATCGCTGAGCCGCTGCGTCACGGCCGCGGGCACCGTCGAGCCGCCGAGGCCGACGGTTTTGAAGGAGCGCAGGTGTTCGGGCCGGCAGTCGGGGTGATCGAGCAGACTCGTCACGAAGTAGGGTGGCCCGCCGCCGACCGAGAGGCCCTCACCCTCGATGAGCTGCAGTACCCGGCCGGGATCCCAGACGTCGCACAGGTCGATCGGCGCTCCCTCGAGCACGGGGATCAGGAAGGCCCCGACCATGCCGATGAAGTGACCGACCGGGGTCGCGGTCAGCTGGCGTCCACGGTCGGCCGGGTAGTTCTCCAGCAACTGGCGCGTCTCGAAGCCCAGGGTCTGATGACTGTGGATCACCCCTTTCGGGTCCCGGGTGGTGCCCGAGGTGAACGCGATCAGCGCGGGGTTCGCCGGGTCGGCCGCCACCGTGCCGGTCAGCGGTTCGTCGGCCAGCAGCGCCTCGAACGGGAACTCGTTGGCCGCTCCCGAGCCCGCACCGTCGACCAGGCCCACCACCGGCACGTCGGCGCACAGGTCGGGCTGGAAGCGCATACGGCCGAACTCCGCCGTCGTCACGAAGACCCGCGGCCTGGCTGTGGACAGGATATGGGCGAGCTCCTTGCGGCCGTAGAAGTGCACGATCGGCACGATCACCGCCCCGAGGAAGGCCGACGCCCAGAACACGACGGCGGCCTCGCGCCAGTTCGGCAGCTGCAGCGCGACGACGTCACCGGGCCCGACGCCCCGGTCGGCCAGCCCTGCGGCCAGACGCCGGGCCTCGTGTTCCACGTCGCCGAACGTGCCCCGGTAGGGCCTGATCGACGAGTGCACGTAGAAGCCGGTCCCGCGACTGTCCGCCAGCCCTCGGGCCAGCAGGTCGCCGAGAGTGTCCCGGGTCCAGTAGCCCTCCTGCTCGTAGCGTCTGACGAGCTCAGCAGGAATCGTTCGCATGGCTGTGCGCCACCTTCCCATCCGCGCGGAGATGCCAGGCGATGGTATTCTCCTCCTGCGAGAATGCCAATACCGTGAACGGAGAACGCTTGATGGTCGACCTCGAAATCGACGACGGTCTGGCGGTCATCACCATCGATCGACCCCATGCGCGCAACGCGATCTCGTTGGAGACCATGGAGCAGCTCGACAAGGCGCTCGACGGTGCCACGGGTGCGGCCGCGCTGGCGTTGACCGGCGCCGGCGACAAGGCCTTCGTCTCCGGTGGCGACCTCAAGGAACTCAGCGCACTGCGCACCGAGGAGCAGGCTGCGGCGATGGCGTTCCGGATGCGGTCGATCTGCGACCGGATCGCCGGCTTCCCCGGCCCGGTGCTGGCGGCGCTCAACGGCCATGCCCTCGGCGGCGGCGCCGAGTTCGCCGTGGCGGCCGACATCCGGGTGGCCGCCGACGACATCAAGATCGGCTTCAACCAGGTCGCGCTGGCGATCATGCCCGCCTGGGGCGGGGCCGAACGGCTGGTTGAGCTGGTCGGCTACAGCAGGGCCCTGCTCATTGCGGGCACCGGGCGCATCCTGTCGGCCACCGACGCCGAACGCATCGGGCTGATCGACCAGGTGATACCCCGCGCCTCATTCGACGAGCAGTGGCGGTTGATCGCCCGCTCACTGGCCTCGGTTCCGGCCGGCGAGGTCAAACGTGTCATGCGCGGCGTCCCGACCACCGAGGCGGTCGCGGCCTTCGCGCGGCTGTGGGTCGCCGACGAGCACTGGACCGCGGCCGACAAGGTCATGAACAAGGGCAAGTAGCGGTCAGACGCCCATCTCGCGGACGGGATCGCGGCCGTCCCAGTCAGCCGCCGCGTCCCGTACCAACGCCGCCATCCCCCGGGTGGCCGCGTTGAGTTCCATGATCTCGATGACGGCTGCCGGGCTGTCGGGCGGCTCGACATAGGCGAACCGGGTGCCGACATCCTCTCCCCCACTCCACACGACGGGCCAGCCCGCCGCCGCGACCGCGCGCATCGTCGCATCGAAGTCCTCTGCCCAATAGGCCAATTGGTGAAAGCCCGGCCCCGAGGCGGCGAGGAACTCGGTGAAGATGCTCGGGGTGTCGTCGTCCTGGCAGATCAGTTCGACCTGCAGATCGCCGCTGTTGGCGAGCGCCAGCGACAGCGTGATCCCGCACGGCGCACCGCGGTAGGTCACCCGCTGCGGCATCCGCCGGATCACATGCCAGGGCCCGACTCCGAGGGCCACCCAATCGTCCAGAGCGCGGTCCAGATCGATGACGACGTAGCCGATCTGGCGGATGGGTCCGGGAAGGATCATGCGCGCACGGTAACAAGTCACCGGCAGCCCGGGAGGCGACTTTGACCGTCAGATTCTCTCTAGACGAGAACGTCATTTCCGATTATGGTCACTCCTGTGTCGACCACACAGCGCGCGCTTGCGCCCGAAATCTCCACCTGGCCGAATGACGATCCGCAGCTGATCGGCAGCTCCTGCGGCACCTGCGGGGCCACCACGTTCCCGGCGCAGCAGCGCTGCCCGAAGTGCAGCGGCGGCGAGATGTCCGACACGCTCCTTCCGCGGCGCGGCACGCTGATCGCGTGGACGACCCAGGGCTTCCCGCCCGGCGCGCCCTACAAGGGGCCGACCGGCAAGGACTTCGTCCCGTTCGGCGTCGGCCTGGTGCAGCTCGACGAGATGATTCGCGTCGAGGGTCGGCTCACCGAGAACGACCCGGCCAAACTGCAATTCGGCCAGGAGGTCGAGCTGACCATGATTCCGTTCACCTCCGACGAGGACGGCACCGAGGTCATCACCTTCGCATTCCAACCCGTCGAAAACTGAGGACAGCGACCATGACGAGCTCAGCCAACGACGTCGCGATCATCGGCGTCGGCCTGCATCCGTTCGGCCGGTTCGACAAGACCGCGATGCAGATGGGCGCCGAGGCCATCCAGTCCGCCCTGACCGACGCCGGCGTGGAGTGGAAGGACATCCAGTTCGGCTTCGGCGGCAGCTACGAGGTGTCCAATCCCGACGCCGTCACCCGCCTGGTCGGCCTGACCGGTATCACGTTCACCAACGTGTTCAACGCGTGTGCCACCGCGGCCTCGGCGATCCAGCAGACCGCCGACACGATCCGCCTCGGCAAGTACGACATCGGCATCGCGATCGGGCTGGACAAGCACCCGCGCGGCGCCTTCACCGACGACCCCGCCAAACTCGCGCTCCCCCAGTGGTATGCCGAGAACGGCCAGTTCGTCACCACCAAGTTCTTCGGCATGAAGGCCAACCACTACCTGCACAAGCACAGCATCTCCGAGGAGACGCTGGCGCGGGTGGCCAACAAGAACTTCCGCAATGGCGAGAAGAACCCGAATGCGTTCCGGCGCAAGGAGATCTCCGTCGAGGAGATCATGGCCTCGCCGGTGTTGAACTACCCGCTGCGGCAGTACATGTTCTGCGCCCCCGACGAGGGCGCCGCGGCGGTCATCATGTGCCGCGCCGATATCGCCCACAAGTTCACCGACAAGCCGGTGTTCGTGCGTGCCAGCGAGATTCGGACCCGTACCTTCGGCGCCTACGAGGTGCACGCGACCTCGGCGCCGCTGGACGAGGATCCCTCGCCGACGGTGTACGCCGCCAAGGCCGCCTACGAGGCCGCAGGCATCGGCCCCGAGGACGTCGACATCGCCCAGCTGCAGGACACCGACGCCGGCGCCGAGGTGATCCACATGGCCGAGACGGGCCTGTGCGCCGACGGGGAACAGGAGAAACTGCTGGCCGACGGCGCAACCGAGATCGGCGGCAGCATCCCGGTCAACACCGACGGCGGGCTGATCGCCAATGGCGAGCCCATCGGCGCGTCCGGGCTGCGTCAGGTTCACGAGTTGGTGCGTCAGCTCCGCGGTGAGGCAGGAGACCGGCAGGTGCCGGGAAATCCTCGCGTCGGGCTGGCCCAGGTGTACGGCGCCCCGGGCACGGCCTCGGCAACGATCCTGTCGCTCTGAGGTTTTCACCCCTGCAGCGATGGGGAGCCGATGGCCGTTGCTACCTGTCCCCCGACGCGTCCAGGGAGACGGGCAGGTCCGGTGGCGGGTCGCCTTCGAGGCGCCGGATCCAGCCCTCGCAGAAGGCGAACGTCTCCGCGTGACCGGTGTCCATCCCGAGCGCACGCTCCATCACCAACGCCTGCGACACGCTGGTGGCGAACACCGTCCACACCACCGGCGGCACATCGGCCGAGTCCATGCCGTAGCGCGCCAGCGCATCGGCGATGGCGCGGTTCTGCTCCTGCCTGAAGCGCTCGGCGTAGTAGACGATCTCCGCACGCAATGCCTTGCGGTGGTTGGCCAGACCCATGAACTCCATCGTCAGCCGCGTCGCCTCGGGAGCGGTGCTGAACCGCCACAGCGCCCACAGCGGCTGCGGGGACTGCAGCGCGGTGGACAACAGCGCCAGCCCTTCTTCGGCCCTGCGGTGAAAGACCGCCAGGAAGAGGTCCTCCATGGTGCGGAAGTAGTAGTGCACCAACTGGGGTTTGAGCCCCGCCTTGTCGGCCACCCGACGGGAGGTCACCGCGGCGTAGCCCTCCTCGATGAGCAGTTGTTCGGCTGCATCGAGCAGTACCCCCCGGTTCTTCGCGTCCGGCGCCCCGATTCGTCGCGCCGTTGCCATCGCTCCCACCTCCGTCGTCGTGCCCTCAAGCGTGACACCAGCGGCGACCCGCCGGCATGCAGATCGCCACATCCCGCAAGCGCGCCGATCTTGACCCTAGCTCCGACCCCATGCTAAGCAGGTGCTCAGCAATTCTCGCAATCACGAACAGACCCGCCAGCCCCGGGAGGCCTCGGACATGACTGACTTCGACACGATCGACTACTTCACAGATCCGTCCCTGGTGCCCGATCCCCACCCGTACTTCGACCACCTGCGCAGCAAGTGCCCGGTGGTCCAGGAGCCGAACTACGGCGTGTTGGCGGTCACCGGCTACGAGGAGGCCGCGACGGTCCTCAAGGACTCGGACACCTTCTCGTCCTGCATCGCCGTGGCTGGACCCTTCCCGCCGCTGCCGTTCACTCCCGAGGGCGACGACATCACCGACCAGATCACCGCGCACCGGCAGCAGATGCCGCTGTTCGAGCACATGGTCACCATGGATCCGCCCGACCACACCAACGCCCGCTCCCTGCTCAACCGGCTGCTGACACCCAGCCGGCTCAAGGAGAACGAGGACTTCATGTGGCGGCTGGCCGACGAGGTGCTGGACGACTTCGTCGCCGCCGGTCGGTGCGAGTTCCTCACCGCCTACGCAAAACCGTTCTCGCTGTTGGTGATCGCCGACATGCTGGGTGTCCCCGAGGCCGACCACGAAGAGTTCCGCACGGTGCTGGGCGCGCCGCGCCCCGGCGCCAACGTCGGCTCGCTCGATCACAGCGACCTGGTCAGCGCCAATCCGCTCGAATGGCTCGACGAGAAGTTCATCGGCTACCTGGAGGACCGCCGCAAGGAGCCCCGCGACGACGTGCTGACCGCGCTGGCGACGGCCAAGTACCCGGACGGTTCGACCCCGCCGGTGATCGAGGTGGTCCGGTCGGCAACCTTCCTGTTCGCGGCCGGCCAGGAGACCACCACCAAGTTGCTCACCGCCTCGCTGCGGGTGCTCGGCGACCACCCCGAGGTCCAGGATCGGCTGCGCCGCGACCGGAGCCGCATCCCCGTGTTCGTCGAGGAGGCGCTGCGGATGGACGCTCCGGTCAAGAGCCAGTTCCGGCTGGCCAAGAAGAACACCAAGGTCGGCGACATCGACGTACCGGCGGGCACGACCATGATGGTCTGTCCGGGCGCGGTCAACCGCGACCCGAACCGCTTCGAGCATCCACACGAATTCGACCTGGACCGCAAGAACGTCCGCGAGCACATCGCGTTCGGCCGTGGCGTGCACTCGTGCCCGGGCGGGCCGCTGGCACGCGTGGAGGGCCGGGTCTCGATCGAACGGATTCTGGACCGGATGGGCGACATCGCGATCGACGAGGAGCTGCACGGACCGCCGGGAGCGCGCCACTACAACTACGAGCCGACGTTCATCCTGCGCGGACTCACCGAGCTGAACATCACGTTCGACCCGATTCGCTGAGCAGACCGGCGATTCCGGTACCAGCAACAGAAGTCACGTTCTAAAATTCGAAAATGGTGTTCTGCAAGGCGGTTCCGGTTCTCGCCGCGTCCGTGACCGGTTTGGTCGCGGCCGGCGTCATCGCTGCGGGTGGCGCGGCCCACGCTCAACCGCCCCTGCACCACATTCGCTACACCGTCGGCGCCAGCCAGGACACGATCAACGCGGAGATCTACTACCGCGAGAAGGACCCGCCGAATTGGGGCGAGTACAGCCATAATCCGTACCTGTACACCCCCAACGCCGAAGCCAACCTCGGACCGAACAAACCATGGGTGTTCGAGACGTGGCTCGCAGATCCGGACCAATGGGCGATGGTCGTGGTCGGGTTGCCGACGCAGTCGTCGCCGCCGCTGGACGAACCGGGGTTCGTGTGCGAGATGCGTGTCAACGATGTTGTGGTTGCCACCGACTCGGGCCCCAGAGGTGCGCTCTGCTCGTTACGTCCGTGGTGAGTGGACCCGCTCCCTGTCACTGAGGGGGCGGGTTACCTCCGCCCACCGACGCGTCGCCACGCGCCCAGTAGGAGCGGTTGTCCTTCGCGACACAGGTGAGGAACAGACCGTCGGGCGCCTGCGCCACCTGGCCGTCGAGTGCGGGGCACAGATCGCCTTCGTTCTTCACGCCGTGCATTTCCGGTGCCCGGAACCAGCGCGGCTCGTAGCGCCGCGGCGATCCGCAGAACACCAGCCGGCCCCAATCCGTCACGCCGAATACGTAATACGTCGTATTCGCGCAGTAGGAACCCAGCACCACATTGGGCTGGATTCCCGGCGTGCAATTCGGGTAGTTGCATTCGGCACCTGGCGGTGGTGGCGGAGGAAGAGCAGCGGCGGGAGGCGCGGACAGCACCCAGGCGGGGGCGGCCAGCACTGCCAGTGCCGCGACGACAGATCGCATCAGGCTATTTTCCCATGCGGCGGAGGGAAATTCCTACTTTTGGAGAGCATTACTCTGGACCCGATTAGGCTGATGTCATGCGCGCAACACGGGTTCTCGAAGGCATTGCGGCCACAGCGATCGTCGCGGCGGGGAGTCTGGGCCTGGCCCCAATAGCTCAGGCGGACAACGACTGGGGCGTAGACATCAGCGGTACCTGGAGAGTGCTTTCCGACGGTGAGTGGGCCCGGACCAACGAAGTGTTGATCGATCAGCGCACGGTCCTGGAGACGTGGACGGTGAACGTCTCATGTGTGAGCCCGATCGAATGCTCCGGCGAGGTGAAGAGCGACCTCGGCTGGACCGGTACCGCGCGCCTGGACGACTACTGGTACATCGAACATGTCGTACCGAATTGGATGCCCTGCCCCAACGGCACTTTCGCCACCGGCTACCAGAAGTTCATCATCTGGGGGTGGGACCCCGCAACCGAGCGGCGCAGCACCAAGAACTTCACCACGTTCGGCGGCCGCAATGTCACCAAGAGCGACAGCGGCGCTTGCGGCGTTAACCACCCGAAGGTCATCGAACTGCCGGTGCGGGGGGAGAAAATCTCTTGATCCGCACCGGCTCCGACCTCACATCGGCAGCAGGTCTTTCCACGACGTAGGTGCCGCACCCGAAGCCACGTTCGTGATCTTTTGCAGCGTACCGTCGGGCGCCAGGTACTGTCCGGTCCGTTCGTCGTAATGCGCCGTCGCCACTGACGGGCCACTGGACTCGTTGCCACCGAATGCGCTGGGCGCGGCCGGGAAAGCACCCGGGGAACCTCCAGCGGGTGCGGGCAGCGGGACCGGCGGCGCACCCGGATCCGTCGGCGCCGGGTCCCCCACCGGGAACGGCGGCGTGCCAGGTTCGGACACCGGTGGCGTTCCCGCACGTACCGCGCCCGGCGGCAGTGGTGTGCCCTGCACCGGCGCGTGAATACGGTCCTCCCCCTCCACCCGGGCGTCGATCGGAATGCCTTGCGACACCAGGTTCGGATCAAACGGGTAGGGTCCAAGCAGGTGCTGACGCGTAGTAGTCGGGACGAAGCCCCTCGGATCATTGCAGAGTTCGACTGTGGGAGCGCGCTTTCCAGGATGCGCAAGACACGGATAATTGCGTGCGCCACGGACGTTCAGCGGAGAGTCTTGCGGCAGCTTGCAGTACAGGCCGTCCGGGGTATCGATCACCGTCTCGTCCTCGGGCGAGCGCCACTGGCTGGCCGGCAGGAAGCCGACGGTGCACGGGTTCGGGTCGCTGATGGTCAACGCGAAGTCGCCCATCGGCAGGCCGGTCGGGCTGTTCTGCGGAAGACCGAACGACTGCTGGGCGGCGATGATCCCGGGGAACAACACCAGCAACTGCTCGATCCCGGGATTGTAGGTAAGCAGTGTCTGGCCCACCGTGGTCAGATTCGCCAGCAGGATCGGCAGTGTCGGCTTCACCTGCTCCAGCAGCGCGCTGACCTCCTGGGCGAAGCCCGGGCCCTGCTGCAGCAAAGCCCGCACTTCGGGATCGTTCTGGACCACCTGGGCAGTGATGCCGTTGAGGCTGCGGGCCCACGTCCGGATCGCGTCGGCGGTCTCGGCCTGTGACTCCAGCAATGGCCCGCTGTCGTCGATCAGCGACCGCGTCTCGTCCGACACCGTGTTGACCTCTTCGGTGACCTTGGCCGCGGAGTCCAGCAATGAGCCGAAATCCGGGCCGGCACCGTTGAACGCCTTGAACGTCTCGTCGAGCAGGTCCGGGATCCTGTCCTTGGGCAGGCTGTCCACCATCGCACTCAACTGATCCAGCATCGGCCCGACATCCTGCGGAATCGTGGTGTCCGAACGGGCAATTCGTGAACCATCCACCAGATAGGGGCCGGAATCGGTCCGCGGACGCAGGTCGACGTACTGCTCACCGACCGCGGACACACTGCGCACCTCAGCTCGCAGGTCGGCGGGAATCTTCGGCGACGTTTCCAGCGAAAGCACCGCTTCCGCACCGCTGTCGGTCAACCTGACCTCGGTGACCTTGCCCACCTGGACACCACGGTAGGTGACGTTGCTGAAGCGATACAGGCCGCCCGATGCGGGCAGCTCGACGGTTACTGCCAGTCTGCCGATACCCAGCAGCGTGGGCACCTGCATGTAGGCGAAGAGCATCACTGACACGCCCACGAGCGAGGCGATTGTGAAGATGATCAGCTGGTTACGGACGAAGCGCGTCAGCATCAGCCACCTCCTCCGGGTGTCGGGACAGCGGGCGCAATCGTCGGCGCCGGTGTCGATGCCGCGTACGGTCCCGCGAAAACCTGCTCACTCGTGATCGGCTGCGACTGCGGCAACCACGGCGCCGCAGGGGGCGGGGGGGTCACCGGCAGCAGTGGCTCGGTCATCGGGGGCATCGGCGTTGCGGATCCCTCGGGTGTCGGCGGCAATGCCGTCTCCGGCGGAGGTGCGACGCCGATCTTCAACGGGTCGTACGAGTAGTTCAGGTAGTACGGATCACCGGGCGCCGGAATGAGTTTGGCGTTCTCGTCACCCCAACGGGTGCCCAGCAGCAACGTCTTCTTCAACCGCGGATAGGTCAGGTCGAAGGTGGCGTACAGGTTGATGTAGTCACCTCGGGTGATGCGGTCGGCGAACGTGGGTCCGTACGGGAACGCCGACGCCCACAGCACCGCGAGGTTCAGATCCGGCCCTACATCCGCCAGAGCACCGAGCACGGGGCCCAGGTTCTCCAGGTTCTCGATCAGATCATCGCCGGCGTCGTTGACCAGACCAGTGGCCGTATCACCGAACTGACCGAGCTTCTCCAGCGCGGTGGTGAACTGGGGCCGCTCTTTGATCAGCACGTCGATGGCCGGCGGAATGTCCTTGAGCGCGCGGTCGATCACGTCGCGTTGTCCGGCAAACGTGCCTGCCACCCGCCGCAGCTGCTGGATCGACGCCACGATGTTGTCGCGTTGTTCTTCCAGGACTCCGACGAAATTGTCCAGCCGGGTGAGCAGCTCGCGCACCTCGGGTTCGCGACCGGACAGCGCGATGTTCATGTTGTGGATGATGTCGCCGATCTGCCCAAGCCCTCCCCCGTTGGCGACCGCCGACAACGACGACAGCGTCTGCTCGGTGGTCGGGTAGGTCGACGACGCGTTCAGCCCGATGGTGGAGCCCGGCTGTAACCGCCCCGCCGGCTCATCACCCACCGGCGGGTTCAGCGCCAGGTGCATCGAACCCAGCAGACTGGTCTGCCCCACCGTCGCTACCGCATTGGCCGGGATCACCACGTCGGGCTTGACCGAGATCTGCACGTCGGCATGCCAGTTTTGCACGGTCATCTTGCCGACGCTGCCGACGACGACGTCGTCGATCAAGACCGGCGAATTCGACTCCAGGGTTGCCACATTGGGGACTTGTACGTGATAGGTGACCGCGTCTGGACCGCGGCCCACCACGCCGGGGAGGGGCAGCGAGTTCACCCCCTGGAAGGCGCAACCCGACAGCGACAGCGCCAGGCTGCAGCCGACGACCGTCAACTGCTTCACACGGCGGATCATGAGGGCGGCATCCCTTCTGCGGGCAGCAACGGCGCATTCGGCGCGCCGCCAGGGCTTCCCTGGGGCGGTAGCAGCAAACCGTCGACAGTCGGCGGCTGAGGCTGAAGGTTGGAGATGATGTTCGGAGGCCCGGGAAGCGGCGCTCCTGGGAACAGCGCCGGCGACGGCGTCGCGGGCGCGTCCGAATCGGGTTGGTAGATCCCCGGCGGGCCCGGAGGGGCGTTCCACCCTGGTGGCGGTGGGATGTCCCCGGAGCCGGTGTAGGCAGACACCGTCGGTGGGATCTCTTGCGGATCGCCCGGTCCCGCGCCGCCGGGCGCGAGCTTGGGATCGGTGTAGATCAACCGATCCGGGTTGACCGCGGGGCGCAGGTAGGCGTTGATCGGGAACGGCAGGTTACCGAAGTTGGGCAAGCGCAGGGCGGGGCCCAGGTACTGGGCACAGAGTTTGGCTGTTTCCGGAGCCGTGGTGTTCGCGACTCCGCCGATCAGACCGCACACGAACCAGACCGGGTTCGAGAAGTTCGACAGCGCGAAGGCGCCGGTGACCGAGCCGCCATTCGGGTAGTAGATGTTCTCGAAGTTCGCAATCGCATTGGGCGTGATGTGCAGAACGTTCTCGAATGCGAGTCGATTATCCACGAGCACCTGCAGCACGCTGCCCAGGCTGCGGATCTGCTCGGAGGCCTGGTCACGGCTTCCCACCACGAAGCGCTGCACCTCACCGATCGCCACCGTCAGATCGGACAATGCGGCGTCCAGATCGGACCTGCTGTCGTTCACGACACTGGTCAGGCTCGCCAACCGGTTCTGGAACAGCACGATCTGTTCCTTGCTGTCGCGCAGCGCGGAGACGAAGACCTGGAGGTTCTTGATGATGTCGACGATGTTGCCGCTGCCTTCGGCGAATATCCGCGCGACGCCTGAAAGCTGGCTCAGTGTCTGGCGCAGCTTCTCGCCATTATCGCCCAGCGCGTTTGCGGCGCTGTCGACGAATCGAGACATCGACGTGCCGTCGGCTCCGGTTTGTGGACCCAGTTCGGTTGACAGACGCATCAACTGGTCTTTGACTTCGTCCCATTCGACGGGAACCGCGGTCCGGTCGGCCGAGATCACCGCGCCGTCTTCCATTGTGGGCCCCGCCCCGTTCCGGTAGGCCGGGGTGAGCTGAACATAACGTGCCGCGACGAGGTTCTGCGCGACGATCACCGCCTTGGCCCCAGCCGGGATAGGCACCCCACGAGCAACTTTCAGGGTCATCCGAGTCTGGGTTCCGTCGGGTTCGATCCTGTCAATGGTGCCGACCTTCACGCCGGACACCCGTACTTCGTCACCCGGGTAGATCGCCGTCGCCGTCGGGAAGTACGCCGTGATGGTCTTCGGCGCGAAGAACACCTGCCGGACGAGGAACACTGCGCCGGCGATCAGCAGGATGGCCAGCAGGAGCGCCGTGCCGGCGACCAGGCGCTTACGGGTTGCCATCATCAGGGAGATCTCCAGGCTGCGGAATGCTGTTGACGGGGAACGGGATCTCTGCCCGCGGACCGGCGTTGTCCGGCGGTTGGCCCGCATCGACACCACGCCGGAAGCCGAACGCGTAATCGAGGAACGGCTCCAATATCTGGGCCGGCGAGATGTTCGGGACGAGAGCGTTGTAATATGCGCCGTTCGAGACGATCTCACCCTGGGTCAGATAGTACTTTGCGGCGCCGGGCAGCATCTTTGCGAGGTTGTCCCGGTTTTTTTCCAACACCCTGGTCACGTTGTTGAGCCGCTCCAGCGCGGGGGCGAGCTCCTGCTCGTTGTCGCCGACCAACCCGGTCAATTCCTTGGACACTGCCGAGATATTGGTCAGCAGACTGGTGATCGCGTACCGGCGCTGGTTCAGAACCGCCAGGAGATCGTTGGCGTTGAGGATCAACGTGTTGACCTGGCTGCTGCGCTCAGAGAAGACGGCGGTCACCTCGCCTGCCGTGCGCAGCAGCTCGGCCAGGCTCCCGTTACGGCTGTTCAGCGACTGCGACAACCGGGACAGTCCGTCGAAGGTCGGGCCCAGCTGTGGGGCGATCTGGTCCAGCGTCTGGGCTAGCGTGTCCAGCGACTGGTTCAGCGAATCGGTGTCCATGCCTGCGGTGTTCGCGGTCAGTTCACTGACCGCGTCCGTCAGCGAGTACGGCGACGATGTCCGGGTGGTGGGGATGGGCCGCTGTGAGTCGAGGGTGCCGCTGCCGTCGGACTCCAGGGCCAACACGCGCTCGCCCAGCAGCGTGCCCGTCCGGATGTGCGCGCTGGTGTCGGATCCGAGAGCGTACTTGCCCTCAACCGTAAAACCGACGAGCGCATCTCCATTGTCGAGCTTGATGGATGACACCGAGCCAACCTTGATACCGGACACGGTCACATCGTTGCCGACGGTCAGCCCGCCGGCTTCGGTGAACAGCGCCTGGTAACGCACGGCAGTGCCCCATGACAGTATGCGCTCGGGCTGCAGACCGACTGCGATGACAAGAATGATCAGAACGACACCGATGAAACCGGCCTTGATGAGCTCAGATCCGCGATACCTCAGCATCTACTCGTCCACGCACCTTCCGGTCTCTTGCTTGATCCAGGGGAAGACCACGGTGCGTCCTTCTAGGTCGCTGGCTCGGAACGTGATTCCGCAGATGTAGTACGGGAACCACGCGCCGTACGAACCCACCCGCGCGAGCTTGCGGTAGATCTCGGGCAAGCGCTGGATCGTGGCGTCGAGGCGGTCGAGGTCGTTGTCCACCAGCGGTGCCAGCCTGTTGAGTTCATCGACGGTCCCGGCCAGCGGGGCACGTCCACGGCTGAGGAGGTCGGCCATCGAGGCCGTGCCGTTGTCGAGCGCCTCGATGGCTGTCCCGATTGGATCCCGGTCCGAAGCCAGTCCGCTGACCAGTTGCTCCATTTTATCGATGGCGCCGGAGAACTCGTCACTATCCTCGGCGAGGGTGTCCAGCACCGTTCGCAGGTCGACGATGAGCTCCTCGATCACCTGGTTGTTGTCGGCCAGGGTGCTCGTGAACGACGACGTCTTCGAAAACAGGGATTCGATCGTGCCGCCCTGCCCCTGAAGGATCTGCACCAGAGAAGATGTCAGCGCGTTGACATCCTCGGGGTTGAGGCCTTGGATCACGGGTTTGAGCCCGCCGAGCAGCAGGTCCAGGTCGAGCGCAGGCGCCGTGCGTGACTGCGGGATCTGAGCGCCCGCAGGCACGATCTGTGTGGAGTCCGGCGTGTCGACCAGCTCAAGGTATCGATCCCCGACGAGGTTGAGGTAGCGGATCGCGGCTTGGGTGCCGGTGGTCAGCACAGTGTGACGGTCGGCGTCAAAGGTGACCAGGACATTCCTGTCGGGTTGCAGCTCCACGTCTTTGACCGTGCCGACCCGGATGCCGGCGATGCGGACCGTATCGCCGCTCTTCAACCGTGACGCGTCCTTGAACACGGCCGAGTACGTGTGGGCCGCACCGGTTCTGGTGTCGCTGAACACAAGGAACAGGAACGCGGTCAGCACCGTCATGACGAGTCCGAACGCGACGAACTTGAGCAGCGTCGCAGTGGAGCGGGTCATCCGGGCATTCCGATCTGTGCGGTGTTGCGGGGTGGGCCGTCAAGCGGGCCGAACAGCCAGTTCTTCAATCCTTCGGAGTTGAGCAGGATTCCGGAGTTGCCGTACTGAGCCGGGTTGGATCCGACGTCGGCCACGAGCAACGGTGGCACGAACTCTGCAGGCATCTCGGGTAGACCCAGCTCTTCGCAGTAGTCCGCACCGCCGCTGGAGGCCGCCACCTTGGGCAGGTCGCGGGGATACCGGTACCGCTCCACGCCCAGCGTCAGGCCGGCCGAAACCATGACGCCGGAGAACTGTGGCGCTGACCTCGCGAACGGCACCAGGCCGCCGATACCGCACCACAGCGACCTGCGGTACGAGTGCAGCAGCTCGGTGGTCGGCACCAACACATCCAGCGCGTCGGTCAATGCCTTGCGGTTGCCGCCGACCACCTCGTTGCCCAGATCGGCCAAACCGATTGAACTGACCAGGAATCGGTCCAGGTTGTCCTGCTCCTCGACGATCGAGTTGCTCAACGTGGCGGCATTGTCGAACGTCGAGAGCAGATCGGGGGCTGCATCGGCGTAGGCGGTGAACGCAGGAACGGCGTTCTCGATGTCGCTAGCGAGATTCGGCAGGCTGGGTTCCAGCTTGGCCAGCATCGCGTTGAAGTCCGACATGGTCCGGCCGAACTTCTCGCCGCGGCCGTTGAACGCATGGGAGATCGCGCCGAGAGTCTCGTTGAGCTTGACGGGATCGACCTTGTCGAGCACCTGGACCAGGGCCTGGAAAACCGTGTTGACCTCGACGGTCACGTGATCCCCCTGAAGAACCTGTCCCTTCTGCAGTGCGCCTGCCGGCTTATCCGGGGCTTCGAGCTGGACGTACTTGGCGCCGAAGACGGTCGACGAGACGATGCCGACCTGAACGTTGGACGGGATCAGGTGCATCTGAGAGGGGTCCATGTCGAGCTGGAGCGCGGCGGTGCCGTCCCGGCGGTACTCGATGGCCTTGACGGAGCCGACCTGCACGCCGCGCATCTTGACCTTGGCATCTGGGTTCATCACCAGGCCGGCGCGGTTCGAGATGACAGTCACCGGAACGGTTTCGGTGAACTTGCCCGCGAACAGCCCGATCGAGACCGCCAGGACGACGAGCAGTGCGACGACCAGTCCGAGGCCGGCGAGCGGCCGTACCAGATTTCTACTCAACTCGTCTCCCTAGCCTGACAGGTTGAAGTTGCCGTTGGCGCCGTAGATCGCCAGTGACACCAACAGGGTCACCGACACAACCACTACGAGCGAGGTACGTACAGCGTTGCCCACAGCAGCTCCCACACCCGAAGGTCCGCCGGAGGCGAAGAAACCGAAGTAGGTGTGCACCAACAGGATCGCTACCGCCATCAACACCGCCTGCAGGAATGACCACAACAGGTCGATCGGATTGAGGAACGTGTCGAAATAATGGTCGTAGAGCCCGCCGGACTGACCGAACAGCACGACCGTGGTGAACTGCGAAGCCAGGAACGACAGGATCACCGCAATCGAGTACAGCGGCGTGATCGCCACCATGCCCGCCACGATGCGCGTGGACACCAGATACTGCACCGGCGGAATTCCCATCGACTCCAACGCGTCGATCTCCTCGTTGATCCGCATCGCACCCAACTGCGCGGTAACACCGGCACCGAACGTCGCGGCGAGGCCGATGCCGGCCACCACGGGCGCGGCGATGCGCACGTTGATGAACGCGGCCAGGAATCCCGTCAGCGCCTCGATACCGATGTTGCCCAGCGAGGAGTAGCCCTGGATCGCCAGCGTTCCGCCCGCGGCCAAGGTGAGGAATCCGACGATCACCACGGTGCCGCCGATCATCGCCAACGTGCCTGCGCCCATGGAGATCTCGGCGATCAGTCGGATGATCTCCTTACGGAAGTGCACGGCGGCATGCGGCACACCCGCCAGTGCGCGACCGTAGAACAACGTGTGGTCGCCGATGCGCGAGAGCAATGCCACCGGCCGCCCCGCGTAGTTGACAAGGCGCGGAAACCGCGACCGTAAGATCGTTGTAGCGCTCATGCCCGCTATCCCGTCGTCATCCGGATGCCGATGGCGGTGACCACCACGTTGATGACGAACAGCGCCATGAAGGCGTACACCACGGTCTCGTTCACCGCGTTACCCACGGCTTTGGCGCCGCCCCCGCTGATGGTCAATCCGCGGTAGCAGGCCACCAGTCCTGCAATCAGGCCGAACAAGGCGGCCTTGATGCAGGAGATGATGACCTCGGGCACCCCGGTCAGCAGGGTGATGCCTGCGGCGAACGCGCCGGGGTTGACGTCCTGGACGAAAACGGAGAAGAAGTAGCCACCGAGTATCCCGATGATCACCACCAGGCTGTTGAGCAATAGGGCCACCAGACCGGAGGCCAACATCCGCGGCGTCACCAGACGCTGCACCGGATCGATGCCGAGCACCTCCATCGCGTCGATCTCCTCGCGGATCGTGCGCGAGCCCAGGTCGGCACACATCGCGGTCGCACCCGCCCCGGCGACGATCAGCACCGTGACCATCGGACCGACCTGAGTAACCGCCCCGAACGCCGCTCCTGCCCCGGACAGGTCGGCCGCGCCGAGTTCGCGCAACAGGATGTTGAGCGTGAAGCTGACCAGGACGGTGAACGGAATCGCGACCAGCAGGGTCGGCGCCATCGACACCCTCGCCACGAACCACGACTGCTCCAGAAACTCGCGCCACTGGAAGGGGCGCCGGAAGACGTTACGCACCGCATCCGACGACATCGCAAAGAATCCACCGACTGCCTGCATGGCTCCCGACAGCCCGTTCGGCAGCGAGATCCCCGTCGACCAGCGCTCCGGCCCCTTAACCGACACCAGAACCCTCCAGGATTGTCACAGCCGATACCGCCGTCGGCCCGCCGACGGTGTGTGCCAGCGCGATTCGCGCACCGTCGACCTGGTTGACCGCCTCCCCACGCAGTTGGGCGAACAGTTCGACGCACTGCGCGACCCCCGTCGCGCCCGGCGGGTGACCCTTGGCCTTGAGCCCGCCGCTCGGGTTGACCGGCAGCGCACCCCCGATGCTGGTCACCTCGGCCTCCAGAAGCTTGTAGCCACCGAACCTCTCGGCGAAGCCGAGATCCTCATAGCTCATCAGCTCGATCCCGGTCAGGAAGTCGTAGACCTCGGCGACGTCCACGTCGGCCGGCGACCTGCCCGCCATCGTGTAGGCCTGCTTCGCCGCCCGGGTGGTCGCCGGGAACGTGGTCATGTCGGCCTTGTGCTGGTGCATCACCGAATCAAGACCGAGGCCGACACCGCTGAGCCAAACCGGCCGGTCGGTGAATCGATCGACCACGTCCTCCGCGGCGATCACGAGTGCCGCAGCACCGTCGCTCTGGGGTGCGCAATCGTACAACCGGAACGGGGTCACCACCGTTGGTGCGTTCAGAGCCTGCTCCATCGTGATCTCAAAGCGCAGTCGCGCCTTGGGGTTGTTCACTCCATGTCGGTGGTTCTTGACCGCCACCATGGCTAAGTGTTCTTCAGTTGCCGGGGATTCGTGGAGATATCGGCAAACATGTAGCGCGAATCCCGCGGGGGCCACGAGACCGAGCGGATAATCCCAGGCCATGTCACGTGCCATGGCCTCCCATTCCCACAGCATCTCCGCGCTGGTGGTGTCCCGCAGCTTGTCCGCGCCCATCACCAGCGCCACGTCATAGGCTCCCGAACCCACTGCGAAGAGGGCGTTGCGGATCGTGTCATGGCCCGTGGCACAGGAGTTCTCGACCCGGGTCACCGGCAGATCGGGAGCGCCCAGCGTGTCGGCCAGGATTCCGGACGGGAAGCCGTCCGCGGTGCCCATCGTGCCGATCCACGCGGCCTGCAGGTCCGACTTCGACAGCCCTTTGTCCACCGTGGCAGCGCACGCCGAGAAAGCCATCGGCAGCAGGTCCTTGATACCGAGCGCGAAGTGCTCGGCAAACGGCGTCATCCCGGCGCCAACGATCGCGACCCTCCTCACGCCGCTCCCCTGCCCCGCGCGTCGACCTCGTCGGGCTCGAACGCGTAGCCGTAGTCCGGGACCCCGGATCGCACAGCGACACGCCGCAGCACCAGCCGGCCCCGATCGCCGATGCCGACCGAACCCGGCGCGACCCCGGTGACTTTGACCAGGGCGCGCACCCCGACGCCGTCGAGTTGCACGATCACCAGCGAGTACGGTGTCCGCAGCCCCGGCACCGGGATGTGCACGGTGGTCTCGGTGTACACGGCGCCGGTACGCGGCAGCGGGACCAGTTCGTAATCGGTGGCCAGCGCCCCGTCGGCGCCGACACGGTAACGGGGCGGAAAGTCCAGTTCGTCCGAGCCGGCGAACAGCCCTGCCTCCCAACGGACTTTCGCCTCGAAAGCACGCTCGTAGGCGGCCAGCGAGATCGGGATCTCGGTGTCGGTGGCGGAGATCCCGTCCGGCACCGCGCGCGCCTCGGGCTCTCTGCGATAGGTCCGCGCGCTTCCGCCGCCGACGCTGATCCCCGACAGGATGGCCTGCTCCACCGCGACCAGCGGACCCGACCCGCCCTGCTCGGCCAGCGCGGCGAGCGCGAACAGGCTTGCACTCGCCCCGCAGGTGGGCAGCGCGGGCGGGTCACCCAGGCACAGCTCGATCGCGCGTTGATGATCGACACCGGCGACCGCGACCGGGGTGTCCAGCCATGCCGCGGCCAGGGACGCGATCAGCCCCCGCTCGTGCAGCAGTCGCGGGTCACCGTAGTCGTGCACGTCGCCGGTGGCCTTGCGGGTCCGCACCGGCAGGCTGCGCGCCACCCGTGCCGCGGTGCGGACCTGCAGACCCCGCTCACCCGTCACGATGGCGGCGGCACCGGCAGGCGCCAGGTCCGCGCCGATGATCAACGTGCGCGGCCGCGCCGAACTGACCGCGTCGACCGTCGCCGGGGCCCCGCCGAGCCGTTCGTCCACCTCGAGCTCGGGATCCAGACCGAGCCCGGCCAGCAGGACCGCGGCGTTACTGCTTTCCAGCAGAGGCAGATCGCGACTGACGAACACCACCCGCTCGACCGCACCACCGCCCGTCAACGCCGCCCGACCGGCCTCGACGGCCATCGTGACGGCGTCCTCGTCGTCGCCGGCGACCCGGTGCAGGGGTGTACCCCAGCACGGCAGGTAGGTGCCGACGGACGCGACGTATGGCATGGCGGATCTCCAGGGATGAACGACGTGCCGTCAGGTGACGGCGCCTGCGGTCTTCAGCTCGATGATGCGGTCCCAGTCCAGGCCGATCTCGACGAGGATGTCCTCGGTCTGTTCGGCGAAACCGGGGGCCGGTCCTGACGCCGGCGCGGTGACGTCGAACTGCACCGGGTTGGCCACGAGCTCGAGTTCGCCGGCCTGAACCAGGTATTCGTTGGCGCGGACCTGCGCGTCCTCGGCTGCCTGGAGGGTGTCCTGCACCGGCGCCCACGGCCCGGCCAGCGTCGCGAAGCGCTCGCTCCACTCGACCAACGGCCGCTTCTTCATGGCTTCGGTGAGGATCTCGTTGGCCGTCGCGGTGTTCTCCGCGATCGCCTCCGCGGTGGCGAACCGGGGGTCGTCGACCAGTTCTTCGAGATCCATGTGCCTGCACACGTCGGCCCAGAACTTGGTCGGCTGCATCATCACGAAGGAGATGTAGCGGTCGTCGGCGGTGGCGTACAGCCCGACGAGCGGGTTGATCGGCGATCCGTGCACTCCCGGCGGGAACGCCTCCATGCGCTCGCCGAGGTGCTTGGTGAGCGCCACGGTGTGGCCCATCGCCCACAGTCCGCTGCCCAGCAGAGACACGTCGACCACCGACGCCTCACCGGTACGTTCGCGCTTGAGCAGCGCCGCGGCGATGCCGCCGGCGAGGTTCGTGCCCGAGATCGTGTCGCCGTAGGCCGGTCCCGGCGGACCGACCATGCCGGGGGTGCCCGGCGGGGTGATGGTGGCGGCGGTGCCGGCGCGGCACCAGAACGCGGTCATGTCGTAGCCGCCCTTGACCGCCTCCTCCCCGCGCGGTCCCAGCGCGCTGCCGCGCGCGTAGACGATCGTCGGGTTCACCGCACGGATGTCGTCGACGTCGATGCCGAACTTCTTCCGGTGCCCGGGCAGAAAGCTGGTCAGGAACACGTCGGCGCGGCGGGCCAACTCCAGCAGTACCTCTTTGCCCTCGGGCACCGACATGTCCAGACCGATACTGCGTTTGAGGCGGTTGGCGTGTTCGATGTTCGGGTTGGGGTCGCCCTCCACCCGCAGCAGCCCGGTCTGGCGCAGGCCGCGCTGCGGATCGCCGGTGACTGCGTGCTCGACCTTGATGACGTCGGCGCCCCACTCGGCAAGGACCGCACCCGCCGACGGCACGAACCCGTACATCGCGACCTCGAGGACGCGGATCCCGTCCAAAGGCTTGCTCATCAGTCTC
>NZ_BCRS01000050.1 GCF_001552715.1 Mycolicibacterium vaccae NBRC 14118 = CIP 105934
CCCGGCGGGCGGTCGCCCGCGTCACGGCGTGGCTGTTGGCCACCGGGGACACCGCCGACGCGGCGACCGACCGCTACCCCGCGCTGGTCGAGGGTGAGGCCAGCGCGGTCCCGCACGCGTGGCAGGGAGCACCGGGTTACCTGGAGACCGTGTCCTGGCGCAGGCAGTCCACCCCCGAGGGCGCCGCCGCCGAGGCGTGGTTGTCCCCACTGGTGCCGCTCGTGGATGCGGAGCCCACCACAGCGCTGCAGCGGCTGGCGATGGTGGTCGACTCGGCCAACGGCATCGGCGCCGCGCTGGACCCGCAGCGGTACCTGTTCATGAACACCGACACCGTCGTGCACCTGCACCGCCTGCCGAGCGGCGACGACTTCGCACTGCGGGCCCGCGGGTCCGTCGGACCGGACGGGGTCGGAGTCACCTCCGCCGAGATCTTCGACCGCAGCGGGTTCATCGGGACCTGTGCGCAGACCCTGCTGGTGCAGCGCAGGTGATGCTCGACGAGGTGCGCCGCCAGTTCGAGCTCGCATGGGCGCTGACCGAGCTGCACCTGGACGCGCTCGCCGAGGACGACTTCCTCTGGGAGCCCGCGCCGCTGTGCTGGACCGTGCGGCGGGACGCGGCCGGCCGCTGGCGCCCGGATTTCGCCGACGTCGAACCCGATCCCGTTCCGGTGCCGACGATCGCGTGGCTGACCTGGCACATCGACTACTGGTGGAGCGCCGCCCTCGCGGCCCTGCAGGGCGGACCGCTGCCGGCCCCGACCGAGGTGAGCTGGCCCGGCGACGGCGCGGCAGCGGTGGCGCGCATCCGCGGTCTCGCCGAACAGTGGCGGAAGCTGTTGGCTGAGTTGACGATCGACCGGATGTCCGAGCCGGCGCCGTTTCCGTGGAGCCCCGCCGACGGTCGCACGGTCACCGATACGGCGCTGTGGGTGACGGTGGAGCTGACCAAGAACGCCGCCGAGATCGGTCAGTTGCGCCTGCTGCGGGCGGCCCGGAGCTGACCTCGGCCTGCCGCTGAACCGGGCGTCACGCCGACGGTGCCAACGCCTCCCGGTCCTCGGCGGCGAAGGTGTCCTCCAGCTGCAGCGGCGCGTAGTCGATGTCGATCTCGGCCAGTGGTCGACCCCGAGCGCTGTCGATGGTGCCGAACCGGCGCATCCCCTTGTCCGCGGCGTACTGCTGGAACTCGTCCATCTGCAGCCCGAACGGGACCTCGTCGTAGAGCGCGAACCCGTCCACGGTGTTCTGCAACGCCAGCGGGATCAACTCGTTCATCCTGGTCTCGAACACCGCCCAGTTGGCGTCGTCGGCGGCGACGTGGCGGCGGCAGGTGAAGGTGCCCCAGGCCATGTGTCTGCGCTCGTCGTCGCCGATCCTGCGCACCAGCTCCTGCATGCCGGGAAGGATGCCGCGGTCCACGCAGATCCGGTGCCACGCATAGTATCCGGTGAGCGCCATCATGCCTTCGATGACGTGGTTGTAGGTCGCCGAGGCCCGCACCTGGGCTGCCGGCGACGGGTCGGCGGACAACACGTCCAGAGCTGCGGGCAGCTCGTGATAGAACATCTGCCGATAGGCGGGCAGCTCGTCGAGGTAGCCCTGCAGATCGCCGGTGACCCCGACCGCATCGAGCCAGAGCCGGAAGACCTGGGTGTGTTTGGCCTCCTCGAAGGCGAACTGGGTCAAATACATCTCGTCGCCGAGGCGGCCCTCGGCGCGCATCGCGGCCAGGAAGGGCTGGATGTCCTGGGTGACCGCCTCCTCGCCGGCGACGAACTGGGCACACAACCGGATGGCCCAGTCGCGCTCGAGTTCGGTGAGCGCGTCCCAGTCGGCGCGGTCCCGGGAGAAGTCGATGTCGGCGGGATCCCAGAACTTCGCGTTGCCACCCGCGAACAGCCGTAGCGGCAGGCTGTCCCAGTGGAGGCCGCCCGCGGCCAGTGAATCCGAGCGTGTCCTGTTCATCTGACTGCCCCTTCGGCCTCGACTGTGACCCAGGACACAGCCTACGTCAGCGGCGTGAGGTCCTGAAGCAGGGTCGGGATCAACTCGCTGACCGTCGGATGGATGTGCATGGTCCGCGAGATCGCGGTGTAGGGCAGTTTGGCGGTCATCACGTCGAGGATCAGGTGCACGACCTCGTCGCCGCCGACCCCGAGGATCGACGCACCGAGAATCTGTTCGGTCTCGGCGTCGACGACCACCTTCATGAACCCCTGCGTCTCGCCCTTCTCCACGGCCCGGCCCACCCGGGTCATGGGCCGCTTGCCCACCAACGCTTTTCGACCGGATCTGCGGACCTCGTCGACGGTCATCCCGGCACGGCCCAGCGGCGGGTCGATGTAGAGCGCGTAGGTGGTGACACGGTCGCTGACGCGGCGCGGATCGTCGTCGAGCAGATTGGCCGCGACGATCTCGAAATCGTTGTACGAGGTGTGGGTGAACGCCCCGCGGCCGTTGCAGTCCCCCATCGCCCAGATGTTGTCGGCGGTGGTGCGCAACTGGTCGTCGACGACGACGTATCCGCGGCTGTCGGTCTGCACGCCGGCCGCCTCCAGCCCGAGGTCGTCGGTGTTGGGCTGACGGCCCACCGCGACCAGCAGGTGGCTGCCCTCGATCGGCTCGGCGCCGGCCCGCGGCGTCACCGCGACGCCGTCGCCCCGCTTGGCGAAACTGATCGCGTCGGCGCCGACGACGACGTCGATGCCCTCGGCCTCCAGGATGTCGCGGATCGCCGCCGAGACGTCCTCGTCCTCCCGCGCGGTCAGCCGCGGACCCCGTTCGACGACGGTGACGGCGGCGCCGAAACGCCGGTACATCTGCGCGAATTCGAGCGCGATGTAGCTGCCGCCGATGATCACCAGGTGCTCAGGGACGATGTCGAGGTCGAGGATTCCGACGTTGGTCAGGTAGTCGATGTCGGCCAGGCCCGGCATGTCCGGGACGACGGCGCGGCCGCCGACGTTGAGGAAGATCCGGTCCGCCTCCAGCAGGTCGTCGCCGACCCGCAGGGTGGTCGGGCTTTCGAAGCGGGCGTGCCCACGGATCAGCGTGCAGCCGTCCATGCCGTCGAGCCAGGATTCGACGCCCTCGCGGTCGCCGATGCTGATGCGGTCTTTGCGCGCCTTGACCGCGGTCATGTCGACGGTCACGGTCCCGGAACCGATCCCGAAGTCGTTGCCGCGGCGGGCCAGGTGCGCGGCGTGCGCGCTGGCGACCAGCGTCTTGGTCGGGATGCAGCCGGAGTTCACGCAGGTGCCGCCGACCAGCTTGCGCTCGACGACCGCGACGGTCTGGCCGGCCTCGGTGAGCCGCCCGGCCAGCGGAGGTCCGGCCTGGCCGGCGCCGACGATGATCGCGTCGAAGCGCCGTGTCGGTTCGGTCACGGTGGCTCAGACGAGGCTGACGAGGAATGCGACCAGCAGGCCGCCGCCGACGGCGAGGACGTCCTCGGTGAACGCGCCGGGTCGGTCGTTTCCGTTCCTGGCGCCGGACAGCCTGCTGCGCAGCATCGCTCCGCCGAGCGTGCCGAGGACAGCGCCGATGATGCCCGCACCCGTGGCGCTGAAGGTGTGGAAGAAGGCGCTGCCGATGACCGCACCGGAAAAGCCGCCGGTGACGAGCCGGGCGATGAACTGCGGGGGCACTTTTCGGCTGGGCGTCTGCGGCAGCTGATCGGTGACCAGCTCACCGACGGCGAAGATGGTCAGCACGGTGACGGTGATGGGATGCGCGATCCAGTCCGACCACTTGTCCGCGACGTCGATCCAGCCGAGCATCGCGCCCCACGCCACCACCGCCGGGGCGGTCAGCGCGCGTGACCCGGCCACGACGCCGATCAACAGAGCCAGACCGAGCACGAGAACCAGCGTCATCGGACCTCCGCACGAAGGGTGGACCTCCGGACGCTAACACGGCAGACCGTGCCATGAGCGGTCGAGGCGTAAGCGAATTTCTCGCGGACAGACAGAGCGTGGCTGGTCGGTACCCGCATCATCCGTGCGGCAGAACCGTTGATTGCGCCGGGTGTGGAAAGTTGTCCGCGTCGATGAGCAGGCCGCTGCAACCGCCGGCCGTGCTTTGTTGACGGATGTCGCTGCGGGGCAGCGTGGCTCGACATGCATCAGGACCGCGGTCATTCCGTCAGGTTTGTTGGCACGCTCCGGCGGACTGTTCGTTCAGTTCGGGTGCAGCCAGATGCCAGGACGTGATCGCCTGGAAGGCGGCGGCGATCCGCACCGTCACGTCCTCGCGGAACGGACCCGAGACCACCTGGCCTCCGATGGGCATCCCAGCTGGATCGAACCCCACGGGCAGTGTCACCGACGGCAGCCCGCTCATGGTGAACGGCACAGTGAAGCGGTGGATTCGGGCCACCGTCTCGCTAGACATCGTCACCATGTCCGCCGCGGGCGGAGTCACGAAGGGCAGTGCCGGCATGACCACGGCATCCACGGTCTTGATGGCGGCGCGCATACGCCCTGAGAACTCCGCTCTGCGTAGCAGCAGTTGGTCGTACTCCACGGCCGTGAGCCTCGAACCGAGAGCGATAAGGTCGGCCAACGCCCTGCCGTACTCCCCGCCACGAGCCGCGAAGCTGGCGTGGTGGCTGCGGGCGGCCTGGACACCGCAGATGCCGAACCAGTCATCGTTGGCCTGGCGGGGGTCCGGCAGCGACACCGAGAGCACTTGGGCGCCAAGGGATGTCAGCACATCGACCATGAGGTGAACTGCTTGTGCCACCTCAGGCTCGACATCCTCGTCGATCCACCCGCCGTCCACCCCGACAACGACGCCGCGAAGATCCCCGACCGGGGCATCGAAGTGCGGCACAGGTTCGAGGGCTGCCGTCGGGTCCGCGTCATCAGCCCCTGCGATCGCCTTGAGAACGACAGCCGCATCCACTGCGCTTCGCGCCATCACGCCGACGTGATCCAGCGACGCCGCAAGCTCGAACACGCCGGCGCGGCTGACACGACCCCAGGTCGGCTTGATCCCGGTCGAACCCGTCACCGCGGACGGCATCCGGATGGAGCCCCCGGTGTCGGAAGCCAACGCGGCATACGCCAAGCGGGCCGCCACCGCCGCCGCACTGCCACTGGACGAAGCCCCGACCCAGCGATCCGGGTTCCACGGATTTCGAGGAGCACGGAAAGGCTCGGTATGTTCGGCGTACACACCTTCGGTGGTGTGGACCTTCCCGACGATCACAGCGCCGTGCTCGGTCAAACGCGTGACCGCGGTGGACGAGCCACGCGACACCGCACCCCGACGCGACGGCATTCCGATTTCGCTCGGCCACCCGTCGACATCGAAGATGTCCTTCACCGCGATCGGCACGCCGTGCAATGCGCCCCGCGACATCCCTTTCGCCACTTCAGCATCCAGAGACGCCGCCCGCGCCAGCGCCTCCTCGGCGGCGACGAACGAGAAGGCGCCGATCGCATCGTCGAGCAATTCGATGCGATCGAGCAACTCCTCGGTCACCGCCAGTGAGGTCAGCTCGCCTCGGCGAATCCTGTCTGACACCTCGACCAGCGGAAGATCTACGACACTCACGCCTGCTCCTGTTCGTGGGCCGGGTTCGACAGGAATCGTTCACTGTCTTCGGCAGTCTGATCCATGTGGGCCGCCATCGCCTCCCGCGCCTGCACGGGAAGGCCCGCCTCGATGGCGGTGAAGATCTGGCGATGACACTGCAGTGCGTGGCGGCGAATCTGGGGCACCGCGGAGGTTTTCGTGCGGCCCTCCAGGACCGCCGCACCGATCGGCTCGAGCAGCACCGTCAGAAAGGGGTTGTGCGTAGCAGCGAAGATGGCCTCATGGAATCGCAGGTCCGCGGCGACGATTGCGGTGAGATCGTCGGCCTCCATGGCCGTTTCCATGTCGGAGATCGAATCGGCGAGATCGGCGAGATCTCGATACGTCCGTCGCGCGGCCGCAACCTCGGCCGCGCCGGTCTCGACGATCTTCCTGAGTTCGATGAGCTGCCGCGCAGTTTCGTGGTCGTTGGCCACCCGCGCCGCGAGTAACGCCGGTTCCAGCGCGGTCCACTCCGACAACGGGTTCACGAACGTTCCCCGCCCACGCTCGACGCGGACGATGTTGCGAACCCGTAGCGACTTGATGGCCTCGCGGATGGTCAGTCTGCTCACCGACCACTGCGCGGCGAGTTCCGATTCCGACGGCAGCACCCCGTCGGGCCGTATGTCGCCGTCGGTGATGGCGGTGAGGAGCTTGCCGGCGACCTGGTCGACGAGCGAATCCCGCATACCGTGTCCTCACATCTGATGTCTGTTGATGCCAACACTAGCGCACAACCGCCCGCAATCGCGGAACAACAGAAGAGTCTGATGCACTGTGCTGCATCGTGTTAACTCTTGTACTGACACGGTCGAACGGTTCTCCCAGCACATCGGCACACACGGCGAAGGTTCGTAACATTCCCGAAACCCAACCAAGACATCAGATGTCTGATGTAGGTTGGCAATCGGCTGGCACCGTCCTAGCGTTGGCCCGGCCAACACGAGAACAGGAGCGTTCATGGTCCGCCGACTCGAAGCCCGGAACATCGGCATGACTTTCGTCAGCCGAGGGGACCCGAACGTGGTCCTGCGCGACCTCACCTTCCACGCTGACGAGAATGAGTTCGTCTCCTTCGTCGGCCCCAGCGGCTGCGGAAAGTCGACGTTGTTCAACATCGTCGCGGGCTTGACCGAACCGACCACAGGCGACGTGTTCGTGGAGGGCGAGAACACCACCGGCCGGGCCTCGAAGAAGGTCGGGTACGTCCTGCAGAAGGATCTGCTGCTGCCCTGGCGCACGATCATCGACAACGTCATCATCGGGCTGGAGGTCCGCGGCGTCAGCCGCAAAGAGGCCATCGCCCGTGCCGAGCCGCTGTTCGAGTCGTACAACCTGACCGGCTACGAGAACGCTCTTCCCGGCGCGATCTCGGGTGGCATGCGCCAGCGCGCGGCTCTCATGCGAACGCTGGTCATGGACCCCGACGTCATTCTGATGGATGAGGCCTACAAGGCGCTGGACTACCCGTTGAAGATCGCGCTGGAGAGCGAGTTGCTCCAGACAGTCAGATCCCTGGGCAAGACGGTCATTTTCGTCACCCACGATATCGAGGAAGCGGTCACCCTGAGCGACCGTGTGTACATCATGAAGGCACGGCCCGGCGAAATCATCTCAGAGATCGCGATCGATCTGCAGGTCAACTCGACGCGCATCAACGAACGGCGTCTCGCCCCCAGGTTCAACGAGTACTACGAGACCATTTGGCGCAGCATCGGCGACAAGGCGATGGCCTCGTGACCGTCATGAAAGACACCGAGCACACGCCGTCTGCATCGCCGCCGCGCAAGCCTCGCCGGACCCCTCTCACCGAGCGGAGCAGATTCGTCCTGGCCCTGCAGGTGCTGATAGTCGTGGGGCTGTTGGCGGCGTGGGAGCTGGGCGCCGCCACAGGTTTCATCGACACCTTCCTGTTCTCCTCGCCGAGCCGAATCGCCGAGGTGCTGGCCCGGCGTGCAGAAACGGGTGCGCTCTGGACCGACATCGGTGTCACCATGACCGAGACGGTGCTCGGGTATCTCGTCGGCGCCGTCGGCGGATCGGTTCTCGGTCTGGCCCTGTGGTATTCGAGCTTCGTCGCCGGGCTGACGCGGCCCTTCATCACCGCGATAGGGGCCATCCCGATCCTGGCCATCGCGCCGCTGATCATCATTTGGTTCGGCACCGACATCGTGTCGAAGATCGTCATCGTCGCGCTGAGCTGTGTGGTCGTCTCTCTGACCAACTCCTACCGCGGCGCACAGGAGGTCGACGCGGACTGGATCAACCTTATGAGATCCTTCGGAGCCACGAAGACTCAGACCTTCTTCAAGATCATCGTCCCCGGCGCCGGTCCGTGGGTGATGCAGGGTCTGCGCCTCAACGTCGGATTCGCCGTCGTCGGCGCCATCGTCGGGGAGTTCATCTCGTCCAGCAGCGGTATCGGCCACATGATTGTTAGGGGCAGCGCAACCTTCTCGCTGTCGACCGTCTTCGCAGGACTCGTGGTCGTGGTCTTCATGGTGAGCGTCCTCAGCCTCGCCATGCGATTTGTCGAACGAATTCTTCCCGGCGCCAACCACATCGAAAGGAAATGATCTCTTGTCCACCACCCGCCGCCTTTTCGGCGCAGCACTCGCCGCCGTGACGGCGCTCTCCCTCGCCTCGTGTTCCTCGCAGTCACGCGACGACGAGGGCTCCCAGGTCCGCATCAACCAGGCGTTCCAGTCACTACTGTATCTGCCGTTGTACGTCGCCATCGACAAGGGCTTCTTCGAAGAGCAGGGCGTCGACGTTGCCCTCACGACCGGCGGCGGCGGACAGAATTCCTGGTCCTCTGTGCTCGGGGGAACCGACGACTTCTCGATCCACGACCCGGTCTTCGGGCCGATCTCCCACGAGAACGACGGCCCCGGACTGGCTGTCGCGTCCATCCAGAACGCGCCCGCGGTGTGGGTGGTCGGCAACGAGGACGTGTCGCTGCAGAACGATGTGCGCGGGTTCGAAGGCAGCACCGTGGTGACGATGCCGGAACCGGACAGCACATGGGCGTTCTTCAACTACCTCATGCGCGAGAACTCCCTGGACCCGAACGCGGTCACCATCACCGAAGCCTCGGTCGGCAACGAGCTCGGGCCGTTCCTCAGCGGTCGCGCCGACTACGCGCTCGCCACCGAACCACAGGTGAGCCAGGTCGAAGCACAGGGCAAGCACGCCGTGTTCTCGTTCTCCGACATCGAGGGGTGGTATCCCTTCGCGTTCTCCTCGCTCATGACGACCGAGCGGTATGTGGCCGAGAATCCGGAGGCCACCCAGGCTGTCGTGAACGCCTTCCAGCAGGCGTCGACCTTCATCTACACCAACACCGACGAGGCGATTGCGGTCGCGCAGAACTACTTCCCGGATCTCGAAGGTGAAGTGGTCGCCACTGCGGTGCGGCGTGAGCTCGATGCCCGGGCCTACCCGGAGAGCGTCGAGATCACCGAACAGGCGTGGGAGAACAACATGCGGATCGCGGAGTTCGTCGGCAGCATCAAGGAGTACCCAAGCGAGGCAACGTCATTCGAGACGAACGTGGACAACACATTCGCCGAGAAGGCCACAGCCGAGTACGCCAAGTGACGCCGGTGGGGGTGGGCTCCCCCGGTCCACCCCCACCGCTTTCCTGCACGGAGAACTCATCATGTTGATCGTCATCGACGACGACCCCACCGGCACCCAGTCGGTCAGCGATCTGCCGGTCCTGACCCGCTGGACACCAGACGACCTGGCGTGGGCGGCAGCGGAGTCTCCGGCTGTCTACCTCCAGACCAACAGCCGAAGCCTCAGCGAGCAGGACGCTTTCGCCATCACCAGCGACGCCGCTGCGGCCGCACTGAGGACGTTCGGTTACCACGCGATTCTCGTCAGCCGCAGCGATTCCACCCTGCGCGGGCACTTCCCGGCCGAGACCGATGCCCTCATCGCGGAGAGCAGCGCCGCTGGCATCGCCGTCGATACGGTGGTGCTCGCCCCCGCCTTTCCCCAGGCAGGCCGGATCACCGTCGACGGCGTGCACTACCTCCTCGACGGGGGCCGCCGCCTTCCCGTGGCGACGTCAGAGTTCGCTTCCGATGCCACCTTCGGATACCGCAGTTCCGATCTGCGGGAATGGGTGGTCGAAAAGACCGGCGGCCGCTACTCGGCCGCCGATGTCGCGGTGCTGCACCGTGACACGACTCTCGACGAGTTGATGTCACCGCGATACCACATGCCGGTGATCGTCGTCGACGCCGAAACCGACGACGACCTCGCCCGAGCCGCATCCCTGCTGCGCGCGGCACAGGTGAACGGCAGACGATTCGTCTACCGGGTGGGACCGCCTTTCGTGCGGGCGATGCTCGGCCGGCCGTCACCGGCTCCGGTCGACGTCAGCGCGCCGGGGATCGGCGTCGCGGACGCCACCGCCGGCGGGCTGATCGTCGTGGGTTCCCACGTCGATGTGACCGCACGGCAACTCGCCGCACTGCGTGACCGCCGGCCGGGGCTACCGGTGATCGAACTCGACGTCGATTCGGTCGCCTCAGGCTCCTCCGAGGTCGTCACAGCGACTGCGTCGGAACTGCGGTCGGCTCTCGTCGCAGGCGACGCCATCCTGCAGACCACCCGCACGCTGCGCCGCGAAAACTCACCGGACGAGAGTCTGCGACTTGCTCGTCTTGTATCGAGCGCGGTGTCGGCCACCGTCAAGCAGTCCCTGGACGGTCTACGGCCGCGGTTCGTCATCGCCAAGGGCGGTATCACGTCCAGCGACGTCGCCAAACACGGTCTCGGCGTCACTCGTGCAACGATTCTGGGGCCGGTGCTGCCCGGCATAGTCGCGCTGTGGCGTATCGAGACCGGCCCGCTGGCAGGGACACCATATGTCGTGTTCCCCGGAAACGTCGGCGACTCGATGGCCCTCGACGATGTCTACGAACGTCTCTCACACCTGACTTCGGGAGTAGCAGAATGAGTACCGAAAGTTCGTCCGTGCCTGATCCGATCGCGGTCATCGGTTTGGGCGCAATGGGATTGCCCATCGCGCTACGGCTCGGTGAGAAGTGGGCGGTCCACGGGTACGATGTCGCCGCCGACCGTCGGCAACTCGCAGCCGAGGAGGGTATTCGAAGCTTCGACAGCGCTTCGGCGGCAAGTGCATCGGCCGCTGTCGTGGTGCTCGTCGTCCGCAGCGGTCCACAGTTGGAGCAAGTCTTGTTCGGCGACTCGGGTATCGCCGACACCCTGCAAACAGGTTCAACCATCCTGCTGATGAGCACCATCGGGTTGGAAGCCGTGCGAGACGTCGCCGTCCGCCTCGAATCGCGTGGCCTGCCGCTGGTCGACGCCCCCGTCAGTGGCGGCCCGGTCCGGGCCCGCAACGGGGATCTTCTCGTGACCGTAGGCGGTCAACCTGCCGGCCTGGTCGGCCAGTGCCTCGAACACCTCGCATCGACACTGAAGATCATCGGTCCGCGGCCCGGCGACGGTCAGGCGTTCAAGACGGTCAATCAATTGCTCTGCGGCGTGCACATCGCCGCCGCAGCCGAGGCGATAGCGCTCGCCCGGGCTCTCGGTCTTGACGATCGCGCGACCTGGGAGACGCTGGATGCCGGAGCCGCATCCTCATTCATGCTTCGCGATCGAGGTGCCCGGATGCTGGCAGACTACGAATCGGACGCAGTCCACAGCAGAGTCGATATCTTCGCCAAAGACATGGGTATTGTCGGGCGGACATCACGCGCAGCGAACCTGCCCACCCCCCTGGCCGCAGCAGCCGAGCAGATCTACCTGCTCGGAGTTCGGCAGGGGATGGCATCGATGGACGACTCGACGATTGTCGACCTCATCGCAGCAGACAGAGGTCGGTCCTCGTAAAGGCCCCGGATGCGACTGCGGGGAGATCTAGATCAGAATCGGCAGAATCTGATGTCGGAGGCCAAAATCGCCTTCGCGCCGATGGCGGCCAGTTCGTCCATGATCGCGTTGACGTCCCGCCGCGGCACCAGCGCGCGCACCGCGACCCAGTCCGGGTCGGCCAGCGGCGCGATCGTGGGCGATTCGAGTCCCGGGGTGACCTCGGTGGCCCGCTCGATCAGCGAACGGGGACAGTCGTAATCCAGCATCAGGTACTGCTGACCGAACACCACACCCTGCACGCGGCCCGCCAATTGGTCGCGCGCCGCCGACTTTTCGGCGTCGGCGTCACCGACCTCCTCGCGCTCGATCAGGATCGCCTCGGAGTCACACAGCGAATCACCGAATGCCACCAGATTGTGCAGTCCCAGGGTGCGTCCGGATCCGACGATATCGGCGATGACGTCGGCCACCCCGAGTTGGATGGAGATCTCCACCGCACCGTCCAGACGTATGACAGTGGCTTCGATTCCCTTGTCCGCCAGGTTCTTTCGAACCAGGTTCGGGTATGCGGTGGCGATGCGCTTACCGGCCAGGTCGGTCATCGTCCAATCCTGGCCTCTGGGCGCGGCATACCGGAACGTCGACGAGCCGAAGCCCAGCGCCAGCCGTTCGCGTACCGGTGCGTCGGACTCGGCCGCCAGGTCGCGACCGGTGATGCCGAGGTCGAGTTCCCCGGAACCGACGTAGATCGCGATGTCCTTCGGCCGCAGGAAGAAGAACTCGACATTGTTTACCGGGTCGACGACGGTCAGATCCTTGGGATCGGTACGGCGCCGGTAACCTGCCTCGGCCAAGATCTCGGCAGCCGACTCGCTCAGCGCTCCCTTGTTGGGTACCGCTACCCGCAGCGTCGATGAGCCGCTCCCGCGAAGAGCGTCAGACATGTCAGAGCTTCCCGTACACGTCGTCGAGGGTCAGCCCGCGCGACAGCATCAGCACCTGCGTCCAGTACAGGAGCTGGCTGATCTCCTCGGCGAGCGCGTCGTCGCCCTCGTGTTCGGCGGCCAGCCACACCTCGCCGGCCTCTTCCAGGATCTTCTTGCCGATGCCGTGCACGCCCCCGTCCAGTGCGGCGACGGTGCCGCTGCCGGCCGGCCGGGTGCGTGCTCGTTCGCTCAGCTCGGCGAACAGCGCATCGAAGGTCTTCACGTTGGACGATTCTGTCACGTCCGGTGGTGTGAGCCGTCAGCCGGCCGCATCGACTACCCGGCAGCGGTCTTGTCTTCGCGCAGGACCGCACCGTGCATGTCCTCCAGCGAGACGCCCTTGGTCTCCATGACCCATCTCCATACGAACAGGCCGGACAGGATCGCACACAGCCCGTAGAAGCCGTAGGCCAGCCCGAGGTGCTCACGCAGGCCCGGGAACGTGATGGTGATCAGCCAGTTGGCCGCCCACTGTCCCGCGGCGGCCAGCCCGAGGGCGGCCGCGCGGATCCGGTTCGGGAACATCTCGCCGAGCAGTACCCAGACCACCGGGCCCCACGACATTCCGAACGCGACGACGAACAGGTTGGCCGCGATCAGTGCGATCACGCCGGAGGCGCCCGGAAGGCTCGGGTTGCCGTCGGCGTCGAGCGTCGCGTTGGCGAAGATGAACGCCATCGTGATCAGAGTCACGGCCATGCCGGACGAGCCGATCAGCAGCAGCGGCTTGCGCCCGATCTTATCGATCAGCGCGATCGCGATCAGCGTGGTGAGCACGTTGATCACCGAGGTGATCACGGTGTAGACGGCCGACTGGTCGGCGCTGAAACCGACCGCCTGCCACAGCACGTTGGAGTAGTAGAAGATCACGTTGATGCCGACGAACTGCTGGAAGATCGACAGTCCCAGGCCGACCCACACGATCGCGTAGATGCCGCCCGTCGGCTTGCGCAGATCCCGCCACGACGGCTTGTCCTCGCGTTCCAGCGTCTGCCGGATCCGCGTGATGGTGATCTCCAGGTTCTTCTGTCCGAGCAGCATGCTCAGTACCCGGCGTGCCTCCGGGATCTTGTGGGTGGCAACGAGATAGCGCGGCGACTCGGGGATGGTGAACGTGAGCGCGCCGTACAGCAACGCGGGCAGTGCCATGGCCAGGAACATCCACCGCCACGCGTCGATGCCGAACCACAGGGGCTCGTTGGGCCCGCCCGCCGCCCACTGCAGCAACCAGTTGATGACGAACGACAAGAAGATGCCGGACACGATGGCCAGCTGTTGGAGCGACCCGAGCCGGCCCCGGATGCCCGGCGGGGAGGTCTCGGCGATGTAGGCCGGCGCAATCACCGACGCGACGCCCACGCCGAAGCCGCCGACGATCCGGAACAACACGACGGTCCACACTTCGTGGGCGAAACCGGTGCCGAACGCGCTGATCAGGAACAGCACCGCGGCGATCTTCATGACCGAGATACGGCCGATCTTGTCTGCGATGCGTCCGGCGGTCATGGCTCCGGCCGCGGCACCGAGCAGCGCCGACGCGACGGCGAAACCGAGGGAGGCGTTGCCGATGCCGAAGTCCTCCTGGATGGAGTCCACCGCACCGTTGATGACCGCGCTGTCGTAGCCGAACAGCAGTCCGCCGAGCGCGGCCACCGACGCGATCCGGATCGCGGTCTTGCCGGACGAGAAGTCCTGGTCTTTATCGAACAGTTCCGGGCTCTCCCCGGTTGGACCACCATGACCGGCCATACGACGACCTTTCCCGCACACGAATGCGTGATGAGAATCACATTCAATCACTCGAGTCTTCCGGCGGTGGGGGTTCCCGAAAGTGGACGCGACTACGCCTCGGTGGGCGGGAAAGCAGAGCTGGTCAGGCGCTACGGTGCCGTACTTCGTCGTCGATCTCGTGGTAGATCCGGCGCAGCCCGTCGACGTCGAGGTCGGCCAGCGACCCGATGTGGCGGCGGCGCAGCCCGCCGGGAACCGGGACCTCGTTGGGCACGATCAGCACCGCGCAGCCGGCCCGTTCGGCGGCGGCTGCGCCGGTCACCGAGTCCTCGACGGCCAGGCACTCCGCCGGGGCGACCTCAAGCAGCTCGGCCGCCCGCAGGTACGGGTCGGGCGCGGGCTTACCGCTGGGCACCTCGTCGCCGCACACCGTGACCGCGAAATGGTGCCGGCCGATGGTGTCGAGCGCGCGCTCGGCGAGGTGACGGTCGGTGTTGGTCACCAGGGCCATCGGGGTGCCGTCGGCCTTGACCGCTTCCAGCATCTCGCGGGCACCGGCGCACCAGGGCAGGCCGTCGGCGAACAGGCCCGCCGTGTGCTCGTGCAACCAGCGGATCGATTCCTTCATGGCGTCCGGGTCGAGCTCCAGGCCCAGTTCCGTGTAGACGGCCACCATCGTGTCCTCGGCCGACGCGCCCACAAGAGCTGTCCGGGTCTCTCGGCTCATCTCGCGGCCGAAGCTCTCATACAGCGCCGAAAGTGACACGTCCCACAGCTTTTCGGAGTCGACGAGCGTTCCGTCCATGTCCCACAACACCGCTCGCACTCAGCCATTGTGGCACGCGCGAGCGGGTTGACCCCAATTCCGGGAACCTCAGCGACGACTCCGAATGTGCCCCAGCGGCGTTCAGTCCTCCGGGTTGTAGCCGAGGTTGGGCGCGAGCCAGCGCTCGGCTTCGGCCAGCGTCCAGCCCTTGCGCCGGGCGTAGTCGGCGACCTGGTCCTGGGCCAGCCTGCCCACCACGAAGTACTGCGACTGCGGGTGTGAGAAGTACAGGCCGCTGACGGCGGCACCGGGCCACATCGCCATCGATTCGGTCAGCTCGATGCCGGCGCGCTCCTTGACGTCCATCAACTCCCACAGCGTCACCTTCTCGGTGTGCTCCGGGCAGGCCGGGTAGCCGGGGGCGGGCCGGATCCCGACGTACTTCTCGCCGATGAGCGCGGCGTTGTCCAGGTGTTCGTCGGGCTGGTATCCCCAGAACTCCTTGCGGACCCGTTCGTGCATCCGCTCCGCGAACGCCTCCGCCAGCCGGTCGGCGAGCGACTCCAGCAGGATCGCGCTGTAGTCGTCGTTGGCGGCCTTGAACTCGGTGATCTTGTCGGTGCTGCCGAGACCCGCGGTGACGGCGAAGGTGCCGACGTAGTCGGCCAGACCGGTGCCTCGGGGCGCGACGAAGTCACCGAGGCTGCGGTTGGGGATGCCGTCGCGGTGCTCGCCCTGCTGGCGCAGGTTGTGCAGCGTGGTCAGCACCTCGGTCCGGGTCTCGTCGGTGTAGACCTCGATGTCGTCGCCGACCGCGTTCGCCGGGAAGAATCCGATCACCCCGTTGGCGGTCAGCCACTTCTCCTTGATCAGGGTGTCGAGCATCTCCTGCGCGTCGTCGTAGAGCTTGCGGGCGGTCTCGCCCGACACCGGGTTGTTGAGGATGTCGGGGAATCGGCCCTTCATCTCCCACGCGTTGAAGAACGGCTGCCAGTCGATGTACTCGCGCAACTCGCTGAGGTCGTAGTCGATGAACTCGCGGACCCCGACGCCCTGGGCGGGCACCGGCGGCGTGTAGCCGTCCCACTCGATCGGCGTCCGGTTCGCGCGGGCCTTCTCCAGCGTCAGCATCGGCCGCTCGTTCTTCTGGGCGTGCCGTTCGCGCAGGGACGCGTAATCCTTCTCGGTGGCCTCCAGCAGCGCGGGCCGCTGCTTGTCGTCCAGTAACGCGGCAGCCACCGGCACCGAACGGGAGGCGTCCTTGACCCAGACGACCGGACCGCTGCGACGCGGCGCCACCTTCACGGCGGTGTGCGCGCGCGAGGTGGTCGCGCCACCGATCAGCAGCGGAATCTGCAGTCCTTCGCGTTCCATCTCGACGGCGAAGTTGACCATCTCGTCCAGGGACGGGGTGATCAGGCCGGACAGCCCGATGATGTCGGCGTCGTGCTCCTTGGCCGCGTCCAGGATCTTCTGGGCGGGCACCATCACGCCGAGGTCGATCACCTCGTAGTTGTTGCACTGCAACACAACCCCGACGATGTTCTTGCCGATGTCGTGGACATCGCCTTTCACGGTCGCCATGATGATGGTGCCGTTGGTGTCCTTCGACGCCTTGACATCTCCCGTCGCTGCGCTCGCCCCGGCCGCCGCCGCGAGCTCCTCCTTCTCCGCTTCGATGAACGGCAACAGGTAGGCCACGGCCTTCTTCATCACCCGGGCCGACTTCACGACCTGGGGCAGGAACATCTTGCCTGCGCCGAACAGGTCGCCGACGACGTTCATGCCGTCCATCAGCGGGCCCTCGATCACCTCGATCGGGCGACCGCCCGCGGCGGCGATCTCGGCCCGCAGTTCCTCGGTGTCGTCGTCGACGTGCGCGTCGATCCCCTTGACCAGGGCGTGGGTGATCCGCTCGCGGACCGGCAGAGACCGCCATTCGGCCGCGGCCGGATCGTCGGCCTTCTCGGTCTTGTTGAACCGTTCGGCGATCTCCAGCAGCCGCTCGGCCGCGTCCTCGCGACGGTTCAGCACGACGTCCTCGATGCGGTCCCGCAGCTCGGGGTCGATCGAGTCGTACGGCACCAACGCGCCGGCGTTCACGATGCCCATGTCCAGGCCGGCCTTGATGGCGTGGAACAGGAACACCGCGTGGATCGCCTCGCGGACCGGGTTGTTGCCGCGGAACGAAAACGACACGTTCGAGATACCGCCGGAGATGTGCACCCCGGGCAGGTTCTCCTTGATCCAGGCGCACGCCTCGATGAAGTCGATCCCGTAGGTCGCATGCTCCTCGATACCGGTCGCCAGCGCGAAGCAGTTCGGGTCGAAGATGATGTCCTCGGCCGGGAAGCCGACCTCTTCGGTCAGGATCCGGTACGCGCGCCCGCAGATCTCCTTGCGGCGCTCCAGGTTGTCGGCCTGGCCCTGCTCGTCGAAGGCCATCACGACCACGGCCGCGCCGTACTTGCGGCACAGCCGGGCCTCCCGGATGAACTTCTCCTCGCCCTCCTTCATGGAGATCGAGTTGACGATCGGCTTGCCCTGCACGTTCTTCAGGCCCGCCTCGATGACCTCCCACTTGGAGGAGTCGATCATCACCGGGACGCGGCTGATGTCCGGCTCGGCCGCGATCAGCTTGGTGAACCGGTCCATCGCGGCGACGCCGTCGATCATGCCTTCGTCCATGTTGATGTCGATGACCTGAGCACCGACCTCGACCTGCTGCAGCGCGACCGACAGCGCGGTGTCGTAGTCCTCGGCCTTGATCAGGTTGCGGAACCGGGCGGAGCCGGTGATGTTGGTGCGCTCACCGATGTTCACGAACAGCGAGTCGTCGGTGATGTTGAGCGGCTCCAGGCCCGCGAGCCGGGTGGCCACCGGGATCTCGGGCAGCTCACGCGGCGATTTGCCGTCGACGACCTTGGCAATCTCGGCGATGTGCGGCGGCGCCGTGCCGCAGCACCCTCCGACCAGGTTGACCAGTCCGGCGTCGGCGAAGTCGGCGATGTAGCCGGCCTGGGCCTCCGGGGACTCGTCGTACTCGCCGAAGGCGTTGGGCAGGCCCGCATTCGGGTAGCAGGAGACGAACGTGTCCGCGATCCGCGCGACCTCGGCGATGTAGGGCCTCATCTCGGGCGCACCGAGCGCGCAGTTGAGACCGACCGCGAGCGGCTTGGCGTGCCTGATCGCGTTCCAGAACGCCTCGGTGACCTGACCGGACAGCGTGCGCCCGGACGCGTCGGTGATGGTGCCCGAGATGATCAGCGGCCAGCGGCGGCCGCGCTGCTCGAACAACGTCTCGAGGGCGAACACCGCCGCCTTGGCGTTCAGCGAGTCGAAGATCGTCTCGATGATCAGAAGGTCGGAACCACCGTCGACCAGGCCGTTGGCGGCTTCGAGGTAGGCCGCGACCAGCTGGTCGTAGGACACGTTGCGCGCGCCGGGATCGTTGACGTCCGGCGAGATCGACGCGGTCCGCGTCGTCGGCCCGATCGCGCCCGCGACGTAACGGGGCTTGTCCGGGGTGCTGAACTCGTCGGCGGCCTTACGGGCCAGCGCGGCGCCGGTGTAGTTCAGCTCGTAGGCCAGGTCGGCCATGTCGTAGTCCGACAGCGAGACCGCGTTCGCGTTGAACGTGTTGGTCTCCAGAATGTCCGCGCCCGCCTCGAGGTACTCGCGGTGGATCCCCTCGATGATCTGCGGTTGCGTCAGGTTGAGCAGATCGTTGTTGCCCTGCAGGGCCGTCGGCCACTCCGTGAACCGGTCGCCGCGGTAGCCGTCCTCGTCCGGGCGGTCCCGCTGGATCGCCGTACCCATCGCGCCGTCGATCACCATGATCCGTTGACGCAGAGTCGCCTTGAGGTCTTCGGTGCAGTCGGGGCGGATGTTCGGCTCGAAGGCGCCGGCGTCAGGGACGTTGAGGTCAGGGGCGTTCACGTACGTTCCTTCCTTGACGGAAGGCGTCCTTGACTCTGCCGAGCGTGGCGGATACCGGCGGGGACCGGGAACCGTTGCAACGCCTCTCGACCAGGAAAGTCTACGTTGATACCTGATCGACGTCTGGACGCCCATTTCGTCGCCGCGATCGCGCGGCAATTCGCGGATCTTGACGGCAATGTCGTAGTCAGCAAGGTGGCAAATCAGCGAGGTGGGACAGTGTGCGGCCGTTCGGCCACCTGGAGCTGGATCCCGGTGGCCCCATCGCCGGCCCGGACCCGTGTCGGCATCACGCCCGGCAGGTGGGTGCCGTACTTGCCGTCGCGTGCGCCAGTCACACAGCCAGGGTAGTCGGGCACACAAATCCGAGAGCGAGTTGATGCCCGTCATGTCGTCCACGCAAGGCTTAGGCTGGCGTGGTGACTCCCTCGGATTTCGGCGGTCCGATGCGATCCGACCTGCCCGATCTTCGCGACACGATCGTGGTCGCGGCGTTCGAAGGCTGGAATGACGCCGGCGACGCGGCCAGTGACGCGCTGGAACACCTGGATGCGATCTGGGAGGCGGAGACGATCGTCGAGATCGACGACGAGTCCTATTACGACTACCAGGTCAACCGGCCGGTGATCCGCCAGATCGACGGCGTCACCCGCGAGCTGGTGTGGCCGTCGATGCGGATCTCACACTGCCGGCCGCCCGGCAGCGACCGCGACATCGTGCTGATGCACGGGGTGGAACCGAACATGCGCTGGCGCACGTTCTGCGCGGAGCTGCTGACCATCGCCGAGAAGCTCAACGTGCACACCGTGGTGATCCTGGGCGCGCTGCTGGCCGACACGCCGCACACGCGGCCGGTGCCGGTCTCGGGCGCGGCGTACTCCGCCGATTCGGCCAAGACGTTCGGTCTTGAGGAGACCCGCTACGAGGGGCCGACGGGTATCGCCGGGGTGTTCCAGGATGCGTGCGTACAGGCAGGGATCCCGGCGGTGACGTTCTGGGCCGCCGTCCCGCATTACGTGTCGCAGCCGCCCAGCCCGAAGGCCACGGTGGCGCTGTTGCGGCGGGTCGAAGACGTCCTCGACATCGAGGTGCCGCTGGCCGACCTGCCCGCCCAGGCCGAGGAGTGGGAGCTGGCCGTCACCGAGATGACCTCGGAGGACGACGAGATCGCCGAGTACGTGCAGTCGCTGGAGGAACGCGGCGACGCCGAGGTCGACATGAACGAGGCCCTGGGCAAGATCGACGGTGACGCACTGGCCGCCGAGTTCGAGCGCTACCTGCGCCGCCGGGGCCCCGGCTTCCGCGGCTAATCCCCCCCTTTTTTGCGCGAGCGTGCGTGTCTGCGGCCGACACGCCGTCGGATTCGCGAAGTTCGCGCACGCTCGCAACCGCGGCGCGAGACCTCGGCCAAGCCGCCGACGCGCGGCGAGCGTGCGCAAAATCCGTGATTTGCGCGGCGTGTCCCCCGCGGACACGCACGCTCGCGCAGAAGGTCTAGGCCTTTTCGGGCTGCGGCGGCTTCCACGTGCCGTTGAGCGCATCCGGTTTGGGCCAGTACAGCCGCAGCACCAGCGAGAACGGACCCTTCGGCGCGGGCAGCCAGTTCGACTCCCGCTCGATGCCCGGCGAGGCGTTCTGGATGTAGAACGTGTAGCCGCCGTCGGGGTCGGGCACCAGGCTGGGCAGCATCTCCGAGTTGATCAGGTAGCGCTTGATCGGGTTCTCGACGAGCCGACTGGCCGGCAGCTCGTACACGGTCAGCGACCAGAACGCGTTGACCGGCGGCAGACCGCCCGACGGGAACCGGTACACGTAGTTGTTCGCGCCGGACAGGGGCTGGCCGGTGGAGTCGTTGAACGCGCCCGGGTAGATCGCCTCCGCGGCGGTGTTGCCATAGATCCCGAGCACGGCGCCGGCCATCCGGTACAGGTAGTTGCCCTTCAGGTCCTCTCTAGAACCGAAGAACTGCGCCGAGCCGACCTCACCGGTGTCGACCTCGGTTCTCTTGAACGTGTCGAACTCGGTCCACGCGTCGGCCATCCCGCCCTCGATCGCGGCGCGCATCTGCGGGCTCAGCGCGTCGGCGTCGAAATTCCCGTCGGGGCCGATGCCGATCTTCGCGAATCGCTGCCGCACCCCCTTCTCGTCGGGCAGCTCGGGGGCGAACCGCAACGCGAAGTTCAGGATCTCGAAGAACTGCGGTGAGGTGCGCTGCTGCTCGGGCGGCAGTGGCGGAACGAAGTCGATCGCGGGTGCGGGTTCGGGCGACGGCTGGTTGAGATACACCGACAGCGGGGCAACCTGATAGCCCGCCTGGATCTTGCGGACCTCCTCGATGTCGGACGGGCCGAACAGCTGGGTGCGGTAGAGCACGAAGGCCAGCTCGGTGTCCGATCGGATGACCTCGTCGACGCCCTCGGGTTTCTCGCCCTGCCAGCCCGGCCCGGCGAGCAGATACCGACCGCCGCCGTTGCCGGTGGTGCGACTGCCGACGTAGGCGAAGTTGTAGGTGTAGCCGTCGACGAACTGCAACGAGTAGTAGCGGTCCTGCTGGATCGGCGGCACGGTCAGCACCAGCGGCTCGGCGCGCAGATCGGCGCCCAGCATCGAGTACGGCGTGTCCGCGTTGGGTGTCTGGATCGCGGTGTCGGCAGGCGTGTACAGGCGCGCGGTGCTGTGCACCTGGTTCCAGCCGCCCTTGTACTCCGGATCGTCCCTGTCGACGAAGTAGCTGTACTGCACGCGGTAGTTGTCGACCAGCGGGAAGCCGTAGACGTAGGCCTCCTTGGCGATCGCGCGCGCCTCGGCGGGGCTGACGGCCCCCGCGGTGTCCGGCGCGGGCGGGGCCGACGTGTCCTCCGGCGCGGACGTGTCGGTGCTGCAGCCGGCCAGCAGCAGCAGTGCCGTCGCGGCGGCGGCCAGGCGGCGCAGCGCCGGCATCAGTTGTCCGCCAGCTTCTGGGTGCGTGTCCCCACGGACCGGCCGAGCGCAGCCACCTCGGCGTCCATCCTCGGCAGCAGATCGGGCACGAACCTGCGCACCGGCCCCTCCCCGACGGGCGTGGACAGCACCGGTTTGAGCCAGCGCAGCGCCCCGACCCAGCGGGGACAGTTGATCTGGCGTTTGCGCTTCTCGATGCCGGCGACGAAGGCCGCCCCGCACGCCTCCACCGACGTGGTCCGGTTCAGCGGGAACGGCAGCCGGCTCAGCATCTCGGTGAACGTCGGCAGGTCGACCTTGGTGTCGCGGACCATCGGGGTGTCGATCCAGGACATGTGCGCCGAGCCGACGGCCACACCGCGGAAGCCGACCTCCAGGCGCAGTGCGTTGGCCAGGTGTTCGACGGCGGCTTTCGCGCTGTTGTACGGGGCCAATCCCGGTGCGGCCGCATACGCGGCGAGCGAGGAGACGATCAGCACATAGCCGCGGCGCTCCAGCACCGAGGGCAGCGTGGCGCGCACGGTGTTGAAGACGCCGACGACGTTGACGTCCATCAGTGTGCGGAACGCCTCCGGATCGACCTGCAGCACCGAACCGTAGGTCGCGATCCCGGCGTTGGCCATCACCACGTCGATGCCGCCGAACCGGTCCACCGCGGCGGCGGCCGCGTCCTGCATGGCCGTCAGCTCACGTACGTCGGCGACCACGGTGTGCACGCGCTCGGCTCCCAGCTGATCCCGCAGTTCGGTCAGCGCCGCCTCGTCCAGATCGGTGAGCACCAGGCTGGCGCCCTTGGCGTGCAGCCGGCGGGCGACTTCGGCGCCGACCCCGCGGGCCCCACCGGTGATGAATACCGTCTTTCCCGCCACCGAACTCATGGCCGAAACCTACTCGATGGCGGGGGCTTTACAGCTGAACGCCGAGCAGCGCGTCGACCGCGGTGGCCACCGTTGCGCCCGCGGTGTCGTCGTGGCCGCCGTAGGACAACGCATCGGTGGCCCAACCATCCAGCGCGGCAAGCGCTTTGGGGGTGTCGAGATCGTCGGCCAGGTAACGCCGCACCCGCGCCACCACATCGGCGGCGTCCGGGGCGCCGTGGAGCGCGGTCGCGCTGCGCCAGCGCTGCAGCCGCGCCTGCGCTTCGGCGAGGACCTCCGGGCTCCAGAAGCGGTCCTGGCGGTAATGGCCGGCGAACAGCCCGAGCCGGATCGCGGCCGGATCGACACCGTCGCGGCGCAGCTGGGACACCAGCACCAGGTTGCCGCGGCTCTTGGACATCTTGTGCCCGTCCCAGCCGATCATGCCGGAGTGGACGTAGTGGCGGGCGAAACGCCGCTCGCCCGAGACGCATTCGGCGTGCGCGGCGGAGAACTCGTGGTGCGGGAAGATCAGGTCGCTGCCGCCGCCCTGGATGTCCAGCCCGGTGCCGATACGGCTGAGCGCGATCGCAGCGCACTCCACGTGCCAGCCCGGTCGGCCGGGTCCGAACGGGGACGGCCAACTCGGCTCGCCGGGACGCGCGGCCAACCACAGCAGCGCGTCCAGCGGATCACTCTTGCCGGGCCGGTCCGGGTCGCCGCCGCGTTCGGCGAACAGCGCCATCATCGTGTCGCGGTCATAGCCCGACTCGTAGCCGAACTGCACGGTCGCGTCGGCGCGGAAGTACACGTCCGGGTACTCCGCATCCTCGACGACGTAGGCGGCGCCGGAAGCCAGCATCTTCTCCACGAGTTCGATGACCTCGGCGATGGCCTCGGTGGCGGCCACATAGTCGCGCGGCGGCAGCACCCGCAGCGCCGCCATGTCCTCGCGGAACAGGTCGGTCTCGCGGTCGCCGAGTTCGCGCCAGCCGATTCCGTCGCGCTGTGCGCGTTCGAACAGTGGGTCGTCGACGTCGGTGATGTTCTGCACGTAGTGCACGTCGTGGCCGCTGTCCAGCCACAGCCGATGCACCAGGTCGAACGTGAGGTAGGTCGCCGCGTGACCCAGATGGGTCGCGTCATAGGGGGTGATGCCGCACACGTACATCGTTGCGGTGTCGCCGGCGGCGACGGGCCGCACCTGGCGATCCGCGCTGTCGTAGAGCCGCAACTGCGGACCACGTCCCGGCAGCGCCGGCACGTCCGGCGCGGACCACGATTGCATGACATCGACTCTAGACATTGCCGAGTGCGACAAATCCGAGGGCCGTTTCATTCCCGGTGTGCCGCCCAGATCCCCTCCAGCAGAACCCCGGCCAGCTCGGGCCTGCACATCAGCAGATCCGGCAGGTAGGGGTCGCGGCGGTTGTAGATCAGCGGTGACCCGTCGATGCGCGACGCGTGCATCCCGGCCGCCCACAGCACTCCGGCCGGTGCCGCCGAGTCCCACTCCCACTGGCCACCGGCATGCAGGTAGGCGTCGACGTCGCCGCGCACCACCGCCATCGCCTTGGCGCCCGCCGAACCGATCCGGACGAGCTGGATGTCCATGTGTTCGCGCAGCTGCCACAGCACCGCGGGCGGGCGGTTGGAGCTGGCGGTGATCCGGATCGGGCCTTCCTCGCGCGGCGGCGGCGGGCTGACGGTGTCGGTGCGGTACACCTCGCCGCGGGCGGGCAGCGCGACGGCGGCGTCGGTGATGGTGGGCGTGCCACCGGGTGCGTGGCGTTGCCACAGCGCGATGTGCACCGCCCAGTCGGGCCGGCCCGGCATCGAGTACTCGTAGGTGCCGTCGACCGGGTCGACGATCCACACCCGGTCGGCGTCGACCCGGGACACGTCGTCGACGGCCTCCTCGGACAACACCGCGTCGTGGGGGCGGGCCCTGTGCAGCCGGTCCAGGATCAGCGTGTTGGCGCGCATGTCGCCGGCGTCGCCCAGGTCGTAGGGGTCGTAGAAGCCCAGCTGCTCGCGCATCGCCAGCAGCAGCTCACCGGCCTCTTCGGCCACGGCGGCGGCCAGATCTGCGTCGGTGAGGGTCACCCGGCAAGTAGATCACGTCAGAAGGCGGGCCACGGGATCGGCCGTCGCCGGTCCGGTGTCGGCATCACCGGATTGCGCAGCAGGCCAACGACTCTGGCACGCAGCGCGGCCACCTCGCGGGGGGTGATCAGCCCGCACAGTTCAGCGCCCAGGTCGGATTTCAGTTTCTCGCCCAGCGCCGCGACGTCGGTGAGCGTGTCGTCGTCGACGGGTTTGCCGGACCAGCCCCACAGCACGGTGCGCAGCTTGTCCTCGACGTGCAGCGCGACGCCGTGATCGACCCCGTACACGTGGCCGTCCACGCCGTGCAGCACATGGCCGCCCTTGCGGTCGGCGTTGTTGATCAGCACGTCGAACACCGCGATGCGGCGCAGCCGGTCGTCGTCGGCGTGCACCAGCACCACCTCGTCGCCGGCGTAGTCGTAGGCCTGCAGCACCGGCAGGAATCCGGGCGGGATGTCACCGGCGGGCAGCAGGTCGATCAGATCGGGACCACGGTCGGGTGCGGTGTCGGGGTCCTCGTCCCCCGGCTGGTCGACCCAGCGCTGCAGCATGCCGGGTCCGGCCGGTCCGTCCCGAATGATGGTGTAGGGCACCACGTTCCAGCCCAGCGCGGCTGACACCAGGTACGACGCGACCTCCCGCCCGGCCAGGGTGCCGTCGGGGAAGTCCCACAGCGGTGCCTCGCCACGCACCGGCTTGTACACGCAGTGCCGGGTGGTCTCCCCGAGGGTGGCCTCGCACAGGAACGTCGCGTTACTCGCCGAGCGGATCCGTCCGAGCACGGTCAGCTCACCGTCGCGCAGCACCTCTGCGGAATCAGAGCTCGTCATCGTCGGACCCGGAGAGCGCTCCGCGCCGGTAACCGTTGGTCCGGACGCAGATGTGTCCCTCGGGGTCCAGCGGCTCCTCGCACAACGGGCAGGGCGGGCGCCCTGCCGAGATCACCCGATTGGAGCGGGCGGCGAACTGCCGGGCGGACTCGGGGGTCAGGAACACCCGCACCGCGTCGGGCCCCTCTTCGGCGTCGTCGAGCACGACCGACGCGTCGAACTCGGTCTCGGAGACGGCCAGCAGCTCGACCACCACCGTCTGGGCTTCCGAATCCCAGCCCAGACCCATGGTGCCGACCCGGAACTCCGCATCCACCGGGGTGATCAGGGGGCTGAGGTCCTCGACCTCACCGGTCTCGGGCGGGATCGGGGTGCCGAAGCGGCGGTTGATCTCCAGCAGCAGCGCGGCGATGCGCTCGGCGAGCACCGCGACCTGCTGCTTTTCCAGCACCACGGAGACGACCCGCTTGTCGTGTACCGCCTGCAGGTAGAAGGTCCGGTTTCCCGGTTGGCCGACGGTCCCGGCCACGAAGCGGTCGGGTGTGCGGAAGACGTGGATTTCGCGGGCCATGGCAGTTTCCAAAATACCGTCAGCCGGTGGAACCGCCGACCACGGCGTCTCCACCGGGCACCTCGCCGGTGTCCGAAGGCGCCGGGGGCGGCGGGCTCGACAGCGCGGAGTTCAGCGCTGCGCCGGTGTGGTTGACGTGGATGACGAAGGGCCGCACCGGGGTGTAGCGGATCACGCTCACCGACGCCGGGTCGGCGTTGATGCGCTGGAAGCTGTCCAGGTGGGTGCCCAGCGCGTCGGCCAGCACGGACTTGATCACGTCACCGTGGGTGCAGGCGATCCACAGCGCGTCACCGCCGTGTTCGTCGGCGAGCCTGCGGTCGTGTTCGCGCACCGCGGCGACCGCACGGGCCTGCACGGCGGCCAGGCCCTCACCCTCGGGGAACACCGCGGCGCTGGGTTGCTGCTGCACCACCGCCCACAGCGGCTCCTTGACGAGCTCGCCGATCTTGCGTCCGGTCCACGAGCCGTAGTCCACCTCGATGATGCGCTCGTCGACCACCGGCTGTATCCCCAGTGCGGCGGCCAGCGGTTCGACGGTGCGTTCGCAACGCAGCAGCGGGGAGCGCACGATCGCCCGGATCGGCAGCTCCGCGAGCCGCTCGACCAGCGCCGCCGCCTGTTCGCGCCCGCGGTCGTCGAGATCGACGCCCTCGGAGCGGCCCGCCAGTGTGTGCGCGGTGTTCGACGTCGAGCGCCCGTGGCGCAGCAGCAGAACGGTCATGTCGTCTCCTCGCGCAAGCGCTCGTCGGTCATGTCGCCGACACCACCCCGGCCGAGAGCAGGATCAGCACCACGGTGCCGAGCACGATGCGATAGCCGACGAACCAGTACATGCTGTGCCGGACGAGGAAGCGCAGGAACCAGGCCACCGCGGCGTAGCCGACCACGAACGCGATCAGCGTGGAGACGAACAGCTGGGTGCCGCTGGCGCTCATGCCCTCCCCGACCGGGTTGAACGCGTCCGGCAGTGAGAACAGGCCCGAGGCGAACACCGCGGGGATCGCCAGCAGGAAGCCGAACCGGGCGGCCAGCTCGCGCTCCATGCCGAGGAACAAACCGGCACTGATCGTCGCGCCCGAGCGCGACACCCCGGGCACCAGCGCCAGGCACTGCGCGAAACCGACGATGACGGCGTCCTTCCAGGTGAGCTGCTCGACGCGCCGGGTCTGCCTGCCGGCGTACTCGGCGGCGGCGATGACGAACGAGAACACGATCAGGGCGGTGGCCACCAGCCACAGATTGCGTGCGCCGGTGCGGATCTCGTCCTTGAACAGCAACCCGATCACGCTGATCGGGATGGTGCCGATGATCACCCACCAGCCCAGCCAGTAGTCGGCGTCACGTGCGCCGCCCCGGAACAGTCCGCCGAACCAGGCCTTGACGATCCGCACGATGTCGCGGGCGAAGTAGACCAGCACCGCGGCTTCGGTGCCGAGCTGGCTCACCGCGGTGAAGGACGCCCCGGCGTCACCGTCGAAGAACACCTTCGACGCGATCGCCAGGTGTCCCGACGAGGACACCGGCAGGAACTCGGTCAACCCCTGCAGCACCGAGAGAACGACGACCTGCAGCCACGACATCTCCGCCCCCGTCACGACGACGACCGTACCGTGACTCGGGCGGCGCGGCGCTCAGCGGGCGTTGCGGGTGACCGGTTGCGCCGCGGCGACCGCGTCGCGGACCGCGGCGATCAGGCTGCGCTCGTCGGTCACGTCGATGTCGGTGAGTTTGCGGGTCGCGGTGGCGACGACGTCTTCGGCCTGCGGGACCGGATTGCGCAGCCGGGGCCGGTAGACCTCGACCACGAGGGCATGGCGCTCCACGCGAAAGGAGAAGCTGCGGCCGTCGCCGACCTCGCCGAAACCGCTGGCATGCACCCCTGTGGTGATGACTTCCACGGTGAAGCCCCGGTCAGTGACGTCACTGTCAGCTGTGAGGGTCATGGTATGTACCATACCGCCGTCTTCGGTCCCAGGGAGCCGCGGACGCTCCGGCCCGCCGTTTCGACGTTGCATACACTGGCTCCGATCGACTCCACCGCCCCAGAACCGAGAGCTACCCGTTGTCTCGCCACATAAACTCACCAGGCCACCTGGTCCGTCTGGGGATCGCCGCGCTGGCGCTGACGCTGGTGGCCGGTTGTTCGTCGAACGCGGTCGACACCCCGCCGCCGACCATCGAACCCGCGCGCGCCGCGGACTCGCCGCCGGTCACCGGGACACCCGACGGGCAGGTGTGGCCGCTGCCCGGCGACGCGCAGGCCGCGGCCTTCGACACCGGGTCCGGATCGCTTCTGGTGCTGTCCCCCACCCCCGACGGCGCGCTGCTCACCGTGGTCACGCCGTCCGGGGCGCAGACACCGCACGCGCTTCCCGAACCGGTGACCGCGCTGGCCGTCGACGACGAGGGCCGGGCGTTCCTGTCGGCCCGCGGCGGCTACCTCCGGTTCGACGTCGCCACCGGCGACGCGACCAAGGTGGCGGTCGAGGGCCAGGACGGGGTCGACTTCACCGCGATCGCCCGCCGCGGCGACGGTCGGCTGGTGCTGGGCAGTGCCGACGGATCGGTGTACACGCTGGCCTCCGAGACCGAGGTCGGCGCCCAGCTGAAGATCTTCGCCCGGGTGGACGCGATCGTGACCCAGGGTGACACCGCGGTGGTGCTCGACCGCGGACAGACCTCGGTGACCAGTCTGAACGCCGAGGGCACCAAGTCCGAACACGCGCTGCGCGCCGGCGAGGGCGCCACCACGATGGCCGCCGACGGCGCCGGACGCGTGCTGGTCACCGACACCCGCGGCCAGGAGTTACTGGTGTACGGGCTGAATCCGCTGATCCTGCGCCAGCGCTATCCGGTGCCCGACGCGCCGTACGGCGTGGCCGGCTCGCCGGGACAGAACGGTCTGGTGTGGGTGGCGCAGACGGCGACGAACACCGTCGTTGGCTACGATCTGGCCACCGGCATCCCCGTCGAGAAGGTGCGTTATCGAACCGTGCGGCAACCGAACTCCCTGGCCTTCGACGATGCGTCGAACACCCTGTACGTGGTGTCCGCCGCGGGCGCCGGGGTGCAGGCGATCCCGGAGGCTGCCCCGTGAGCCGGGCGGCGCGCGGCCGGATGCCGGCGGCGTGGGACAAGGTGGTGTCCGAGGATCCCGGTGAGTACGAGTGGATTCCGCTGCGCCTGCCGCCGGAGCTCACCCGGGTCAACGCGTCCACCAGGCTGTCGATCGAGGCGGAGTACCGCGGCTGGGAGCTGACCCGGGTGCGGCTGTACACCGACGGCTCGCGGAGGGTGTTGTTGCGCCGCAAGAAGCGTGCCGATGCCGTGCCCGGACCCGATCAGCCGGGGCCGTAGATGTACACGACGTTGCGCAAGGCGCTGTTCCTGGTGCCCCCCGAGCGCATTCACACCGTGGTGTTCGCCGGGCTGCGGGCCGCGACCCGGCCTCGCCCCCTGCGCGAACGGCTGGAGCGCCGGCTGGCGCCGCACGATCCGATTCTGGCCAGCACGGTGTTCGGGGTGCGGTTCCCTGGGCCGCTGGGCCTGGCAGCCGGATTCGACAAGGACGGCACCGGCCTGAAGACTTGGGGCGCACTGGGTTTCGGCTACGCCGAGGTCGGCACCGTGACCGCGCAGGCGCAGCCGGGCAATCCGCGGCCGCGGATGTTCCGGTTGCCCGCCGACCGGGCGCTGCTCAACCGCATGGGCTTCAACAACCACGGGGCCCGGGCACTGGCGGCCCGGCTGGCCGGACAGACGCCGTCGGTGCCGATCGGGGTCAACATCGGCAAGTCCAAGGTGACCCCGCCCGAGCGCGCCGCCCGCGACTACGCCGAGAGCGCACGGTTACTCGGTCGGCTGGCGTCCTATCTGGTGGTCAATGTCAGCTCGCCGAACACCCCCGGCCTGCGCGATCTGCAGTCGGTCGAGTCGCTGCGGCCAATTTTGTCGGCGGTGCTCGAGCAGACGTCGACGCCGGTGCTGGTCAAGATCGCACCCGACCTCGCCGACCAGGACATCGACGAGATCGCCGATCTGGCAGTCGATCTGGGACTTGCCGGGATCGTCGCGACGAACACCACGATCTCCCGGGACGGCCTGGTGACACCCGGGGTGGACGCGTTGGGCCCAGGCGGCATCTCCGGTCCGCCGGTGGCCCGCCGGTCACTGGAGGTGCTGCGCCGCCTCCACGCCCGAGTGGGCGATCAGCTGGTGCTGGTCAGCGCAGGCGGTATCGAGACCGCCGACGACGCATGGGAGCGCATCACCTCGGGCGCCTCGCTGCTGCAGGGCTACACCGGGTTCGTGTACGGCGGCGGGATGTGGGCCAGGACCGTGCACGACGGCCTCGCCGTCCGCCTCCGCGAGAACGGATTCTCCAGTCTCACAGCGGCGGTCGGCTCGGCGGCGCGGTAGGTTCGAGGGCGCGCAGTCGCTCTGAAGCCGCGCAGTCCCACAAGCCCCACCTATCCACACAATGCAGGCGTTCTCTCGCACTTTCCCTGCAAAAGGTGAATAGGTGGGACGCCTGTGGTCCGGAGCGCTCTGCGCTAGTTCTGCTCGTAGGTCCCGGTGATCAGCGCGCGGGCGATCGCCTGCCCGAACAGGTTGAACCCCAGGTAGGCCGGGGTGGCGTCGGCGGGCACGTCGAGCTTCTCCACGCCGACGGCGTGCACGGCCACGATGTAGCGGTGCGGGCCGTGCCCGGCCGGCGGCGCGGCGCCGATGAAGCGCTTCAGCCCCGCGTCGTTGGCGAGGGTGACCGCGTCACCGGGGAATCCGCTGGCGCTGCCGTCGCCGACACCGGCGGGCAGATCGGTGACCGTCGCGGGCAGATTGAACACCGCCCAGTGCCAGAACCCCGACACGGTGGGTGCGTCGGGGTCGTAGACGGTGACCGCGAAGCTGCGGGTCTCCTCGGGGAAACCCGACCAGCTCAGCTGCGGCGAGATGTCGGATCCGCCGGCGCCCATGATGCCGCTGACCTGGTCGTTGCCCCACGGCTGACCGTCCTCGAACGACTGTGACGTCACGGTGAAGGTGGGCAGCTTCGGAAGGAACGAGTACGGGTCGTAGTCGAAGGCCATCGGCGGATCCTCTCGGTTGGATTACTAGGAGTGCAGCAGGAAGTGCTCGAGCACCTGCGCGCCGAACGTCAGCGCATCCACAGGTACCCGTTCGTCCACGCCGTGGAACAGGGCGGCGAAGTCGAGTTCGGGAGGCAGTCGCAGCGGCGCAAAGCCGAAGCAGCGAATCCCCAAGCGGGCGAAGTGTTTTGCGTCGGTGCCGCCGGAGAGCATGTAGGGCACGGTGCGGGCCTCGGGATCGGCGGCCAGGATCGCGCCGTTCATCGCCTCGAGCAGCTCGCCGTCGAACGGGGTCTCATACGACGGCAGCTCGGTCAGCCATTCGCGTTCCACGTCCGGGCCGATCAGCTCGTCGACCTCGCGCTCGAACTCGGCCAGCCGCCCGGGCAGCACCCGGCAGTCGATGACGGCCTCGGCCGATCCGGGGATGACGTTGGCCTTGTAGCCGGCCTTGAGCATGGTCGGGTTGGCGGTGTCGCGCAGTGTGGCATTGACGATCCGCGCGATCCCGCCGAGCTTGGCGACGGTGCCCTCGATGTCGGGCGACGCCGGGTCGAACGCGTACCCGGTCTCTTCACCGACGGCGGTGAGGAACTGTTCCACCGACTCGGTGAGCACGATCGGGAACCGGTGCCTGCCCAGCTTGGCGACCGCCTCGGCGACGGCGGTGACCGCGTTGTCGTCGTGCACCATCGAGCCGTGCCCGGCGCGTCCGCGCGCGGTCAGCCGCATCCACAGCATCGCCTTCTCGGCGGTCTCGACCAGGTACAGCCGGCGTTCCCCGCCATCGTGGCGCGGCACGGTCAGCGAGAACCCGCCCACCTCGCCGACGGCCTCGGTGACGTTGTCGAACAGGTCGGGGCGATTGTCGACCAGCCACTTGCAGCCGTAGTTGCCGCCGGCCTCCTCGTCGGAGACGAACGCGAACACCAGGTCGCGTGGCGGCACGATGCCGGCCCGCTTGAAGTGCCGGGCGACCGCGATGATCATCCCGACCATGTCCTTCATGTCCACCGCGCCGCGGCCCCAGACATAGCCGTCCTTGACGGCGCCGGAGAACGGATGCACGCTCCAGTCCGACGCCTCGGCGGGCACCACGTCGAGATGCCCGTGCAGCATCAGCGCGCCGCGCGACCGGTCGGCGCCTTCGAGCCGGGCGAACACGTTGGCCCGGCCCGGCGCCCCGGCCTCGACGTACTCGGTGACATACCCCACCTCGGCGAGCTGATCGGCCACCCAGCGGGCGCATTCGGCCTCGCCCTTGGTGGTCGCCGGTTCACCGGTGTTCGAGGTGTCGAACCGGATCAAGGTGCTGACGAGGTCCACGACCTCGTCGGCCGGCGTGACGCCACCATGGGAAAGACCGCTCACATGTCCCTTTGTAACACTGCCCTGCTCGGCTGGTTTGGGCCCGGGGCGGCTCATCCGTTAGCCTTAAGCGCCGCACAGCAGGTCCGAGTGGCGGAATGGCAGACGCGCTAGCTTGAGGTGCTAGTGCCCTATTAACGGGCGTGGGGGTTCAAGTCCCCCCTCGGACACTCTTGTCCGGCTCCCGCATTCGCGGGAGCCGGACAGTCACAATGGCTCCGATGGACACCACTCGAGCCCAGGCGCCGGCGCGCGAGCTCGCGCTCGACCTCTACCGATCCGCAGCGGTGATGATCGTCGTCATCGGCCACTGGCTGCTGTCGGTGATGACCTACCGCGACGGCGAGTTCGGCCGGGACAACCCGCTGGTCCTGATGCCGTGGACGCAGTGGCTCACCTGGGGGTTCCAGGTCGTGCCGGTGTTCTTCGCGGTCGCCGGCTACGCCAGCGCGGTGTCCTGGGCGCGGCGGGACCCCGACACCACCTCACGTCAGCAGTGGCTGCGCCGTCGGGTCGCGCGCGTCCTGGGCCCGACCGCGGTCTACGTCGGCTTCGTGCTCGCGGTGATCGCGGTGCTGCTGCTGGCCGGCATCGACGGTTCCGTGCTGGACCTCGGCGGCTGGGCGGTGGCCATGCACCTGTGGTTCTTGGCGGTGTACCTGATGGTGGTCGTGCTGACGCCGGTCGCGGTCGCCGCGCACCGGCGCTTCGGGCTCGCGGTGCCTGCCGTGCTGGCCGCGGGCGTCGTGGTCGTCGACGTCGTCGGGATCAGCACCGAACACCCGGCGATCCGGACGCTGAACTATTTCTTCTGCTGGGCGGCGATCTATCAGCTCGGCATCGCCTGGCACGGCGCCCTTCTGCGCCGCCGGCTGCTGCTGGCGTTGGCCGCGGTGGCCGCGGCAGCACTGCCGCTGCTGGTGACCTGGGGCCCGTACCCGGTCGCGATGATCGGGGTGCCGGGGGTGCGGGTGGAGAACTCCGCGCCGCCGTCGGTGGCGCTGCTGGCGCTCGCCACCGTGCAGATCTGCGTGCTGCTCGCGTTGGTGCCGGTGCTGAACCGCGTGCTGGTGCGCGGTGTCTGGCCGCGGGTGCTCGGCGTGGCCAACAACAACGTGATGGCGCTGTACCTGTGGCACATGCTGCCGGTCATCGTGGTGACACTGGTGGGTTATCCGACGGGCCTGCTGCCCCAGCCTGAGCTCGGTTCGGGCGCCTGGTGGCTGGCCCGCCTGCAGTGGGAGCTGGTGCTGGCGGTGGTGACCGCCGCGCTGCTGTGCCTGTTGTTCTGGCAGCGACGCTTCTTCGCGGCGCCGATCCCGACGTTCGCGGTCCCGATTCCCGCCGGGGTGGCCGAGGCCATGCTGTACGCCGGCACCGCTGCGTGCGCATTGGCGCTGAGCATGTTGTCCGCCAACGGCTTTGCTCCCCACGGCGACTTCCCGGTGACGACGGCGGTGCTGTTCGTCGCCGGTGTGCTGCTCGTCGCGGCGCGCCCGCGCACCACTCAGTACACGTCGCGCACGTAGCGTTTCTCGGCCACCATCTCGCGTTTGTAGTCGCGCGCCGCCTCGGCGTTCATCGCACCGTGGACGCGGATGATCTCGGTCAGCGCGTCGTCGACGTCGCGGGCCATCCGGGTCGCGTCGCCGCACACGTAGAAATGCGCGCCGTCGTCGAGCCAGCGCCACAGGTCGGCGCCGTAGTCGAGCATCCTGTGCTGCACGTAGACGCGTTGCGGCTGATCCCGGGAGAAGGCGAGGTCGAGCCGGTTCAGGAAACCGTCGTCGACCATGTCGATCAGGTCGTCGCGGTAGTAGAAGTTCTGTTCGCGGTGCCGGTCGCCGAAGAACAGCCAGTTCGGTCCGCGGTGCCCGAGTGCGCGGCGCTCCTGCAGGAAGCCACGGAACGGCGCGATCCCGGTGCCGGGCCCGACCATGATCATCGGGGTCTGCGACTCCTGGGGCGGCCGGAAGTGCGGGGACCGCTGCACGAACACCGGTACCGGGGTGCCGTCGGGCAGGTCGGCCAGGTAAGTCGAGGCGACGCCGCCGCGCGGGCTGCCGTCGGCGGCCCGGTACCGCACGATCGCGGTGGTCAGCTGCACCTCGTGCGGGCTGACCAGCGGGCTCGACGAGATCGAGTACTGCCGCGGGGTGAGCCGCACCAGCACTTCCTGCCACAACTGCGGCTCGGCGCGCACCGGGAACTCCCGGACCAGGTCGAGGCCGTTGCGGTTGACCAGCCACTTGTCGAGCTCACCGCGGTTCCTGCGCAGCCGCTTTGCCGTGCCGGTGTCCGGGCAGTGCTCGGCGACAAAGGACATGAGGTTCGGCGTCACCTTGCAGATGTCGTAATGCGCGGTCAGCGCCTCCTGCAGCGAGATCTGAACGCCGTCCACGATCACCGCTTCGGAGCCGCGCAGGCCCGTCGCGGAGAGCCACATCTGCACGGCGACATCGGAATTGGTTACCCAGACGCCCAGCGAGTCGCCCACGGAGTAGCTGACGTCATGTTCGCTGATGTCGAACCCGAACTGCCGCACCTCTTTCACCGAGCCATCCGGGGTGAGCCGCACGTTGCGGCACAGCGGCACGGCGACCGGATTCGCCCGCGTGAAAATCGCTGGCGCTTCCGGAGCTTCGGGCTTCTGCTCGCTACCGATCAGCCCGACGACCGAATCGGCCCACTGTGCGATCGGTTGGTCGTCGTAGGCCTCGCAGTCGACGCGGTCCAGCATGCGGGTGGCGCCCAGCTCTGCAAGCCGCCCGTCGAGCGATTTGGCGTGGCCGCAGAAGTTGTCGTACGACCGGTCCCCGATGCCGAGCACGGTGTAGCGCACCCCGTCCAGCGCCGGCGCCTCGGGCGACCCGAGACGGTCCCAGAAGTCGGCGCCGTTGTCCGGCGGTCCGCCGTCACCGAAAGTACTTGTCACGATGATGACTTCGCCCGCATCGGACAGGTCGGCCAGCGCGGCGTCATCCATCGCCTGCAGCCGCGCCCCG
>NZ_BCRS01000051.1 GCF_001552715.1 Mycolicibacterium vaccae NBRC 14118 = CIP 105934
ATCAACGGCAAGAGCCACTTCGGTATCGGCAGCCCGTTCGGCGGCACCAAGCAGTCCGGGCTCGGCTACCGCAACGGCGAAGAGGGCTACAAGGAGTACCTGGAGGCCAAGACCATCGGCATGCCCGACTGATGGAGCCTCAGGCGCTCGCCGACGAGCTGGAGATCCGGGCCCTGCTGAATCGGTACGCCCGCGGCGTCGACACCAAGGACTGGGAGACCTACCGTTCGGTGTTCACCGAGGACGCCCACATCGACTACTCGTCGGCCGGCGCCATCGTCGGCGGCCGCGACGAAGTCGTCGACTGGTTCGCCGCCAATTTCGGGGTGATCCCGTGGAGCATGCACTACATCACCAACGTCGAGGCGCAGATCGACGGCGATACCGCCACTGTGCGGGCGATGTTCTACAACCCGATGCTGCTACCGGGCATGGACACCCAGAGCGCGTGCGGCGGCTACTACCACCACGAGCTGGTGCGCACCGGCGACGGCTGGCGCAGCCGCAGGCTGCGCGAGGAGAACGTCTGGTTCAGCAACCCACCCAGGTGAGGGCTCAGCCCTCGGCGGCGAGCTGCCCGCAGGCGGCGGCGATCTCGCGGCCGCGGGTGTCGCGCACCGTGCAGGACACACCCTTGGCCAGCACGCGCTTCACGAACTCGCGCTCCACCGGTTTGGGACTGGCGTCCCACTCGCTGCCCGGGGTCGGGTTCAGCGGGATGAGGTTCACGTGGACCAGCGGGCCGAGCTTGCTGTGCAGCAACTTGCCGAGCAGGTCCGCGCGCCAGGGCTGATCGTTCACATCCCGGATCAACGCGTACTCGATCGAAACCCGGCGCCCGGTCACATCGGCGTAGTAACGCGCCGCGTCGAGGACCTCGTCGACCGGCCACCGGTTGTTCACCGGCACCAGGGTGTCGCGCAGCTCGTCGTCGGGGGTGTGCAGCGAGACCGCCAGGGTGACCCCGAGCTTCTCGTCGGCCAGCTTGCGGATCGCCGGCGCCAGACCGACGGTGGACACCGTCACCGAGCGCGCGCTGATGCCGAAGCCGTTAGGCGATGATGCTGTGATTCGTCGCACGGCAGCAACTACCCGGTTGTAGTTGGCCAGCGGCTCACCCATGCCCATGAACACGATGTTGGAGAGCCGGCCGTCATGCTCCTCGCGCATCGCGAAGGACGCCGCGCGCACCTGTTCCAGGATCTCGGCGGTGGACAGGTTGCGCTGCAGTCCGCCCTGGCCGGTGGCGCAGAACGGGCAGGCCATACCGCAGCCGGCCTGTGACGAGATACACACGGTGTTGCGCTGCGGATAGCGCATCAGCACCGACTCGAAGGTGGTGCCGTCGACCGCACGCCACAACGTTTTTCGGGTCTCCCCCGCGTCGCACTGGATCTGGCGGGCCGGTTTGATCAGCGTCGGGAACAGTGCCTCGGAGACCTGGTCGCGCACTGCGGCGGGCAGGTCGGTCATCTGGTGCGGGTCGGCGATCAGCCGCCCGTAATACTGGTTGGCCAGCTGTTTTCCCCGAAAGGCCGGTAACCCGAGGTCGGCCAGCGCTGCGGCGCGGTCGGACTCAGCGAGGTCGGCGAAATGCCTCGGCGGCAGCGCGCGGCGAGGTGCGTCGAAGACGAGCGGAAGTGGGTTGGGCATGACTGCCGTCCAGTATCCCCCGCTGGGGCGTGCTCAGGCCAGCAGGGACAGCACGATCCACGTCGCGACGGCCGAGGGCAGCACGGAGTCCAGCCGGTCCATCAGGCCACCGTGCCCGGGCAGCAGTGTGCCCATGTCCTTGATCCCCAGATCGCGTTTGACCTGAGACTCCACCAGGTCGCCGAGGGTTCCGGTGATGACGAGCATCAGGCCGAGCGGGACGCCGACCCACCACGGTTTGTCGGTGAGGTACTCCACGGCCAGCGCCGACACCGCCACGCCGAGCACCAGCGAGCCGGCCAGCCCTTCCCACGACTTCTTCGGGCTGATCGCCGGCGCCATCGGGTGCTTGCCGAACAGCACCCCGGCGGCGTAGCCGCCGACATCGGAAGCGACCACCCCGAGCATCAGGCAGAACACCCGGCCGGCCCCGTCGTCCGGGTAGATCAGCAGCACGCCGAAACTCGCGAACAGCGGCACCCAGGCGGCCAGGAATACAGTGACAGCGGTATCGCGCAGATAGTTCTGCGGCGCGGTGGACAGCCCGCCCGACACCAGCCGCCAGATCATGCACACCACGACCGTGCCGCCGAACGCACCGAGCGCCCCCGCGGCGCCGAACGGCCAGGTCAGCCAGATCATCGCCTGTCCGCCGACCAGGAGCGGCACGAGCGGGATGGCGAAACCGCCCTCACGCAGGCGACGGCCCACCTCGACGGTGGCGATCGCGATCGCCACGGACACGATGGGCACCCACACCTTCGGAGCGAAGAGCAGGGTGACGACGAGCATCCCGCCGAGGGCGGCGCCCACCGCGATCGCGGCCGGGAGGTTGCGCCCGGCGCGTGACGACTTCTTCGGCGGCTCGTCGACCGGCTGGGTTCCCACGGGAGTCGAGTGCTGGTCGGTCATGGTCAGACCTCCAGCAACTCGCCTTCCTTGTGCTTGACCAGTTCGTCGATCTGATTCGTGTACTGGTGGGTGCTCTTGTCGAGATCCTTCTCGGCGCGGGTCACCTCGTCCTCGCCGGCGTCGCCGTCCTTCTTGATCCGGGAGAGTTCCTCCATCGCCTTGCGACGGATGTTGCGCACCGACACCTTGGCGTCCTCGCCCTTGGCCTTGGCCTGCTTGACCAGGTCGCGGCGGCGCTCCTCGGTGAGCTGCGGGATCGACACCCGGATGATGTTGCCGTCGTTGGTCGGATTGACGCCGAGGTCGGAGTTGCGGATCGCATCCTCGATGAGGCGCAGCTGGCTCGCCTCGTAGGGCTTGATCACCACCATGCGCGCCTCGGGCACGTTGATGCTGGACAGCTGCGTGATCGGGGTGGAGGCGCCGTAGTAGTCGATGTTGATCCGGTTGAACATGCCGGGGTTCGCGCGGCCGGTACGAATCGACGCCAGGTCGTCGCGTGCCACCGAGACGGCCTTCTCCATCTTCTCCTCGGCATCGAAGAGGGTTTCGTCGATCACTGTCTGTCTCCCGTCGCTGTTGCTCGCCCGGTGCCACGCATCACGTGGTGACCAGTGTCCCGATCTTCTCACCCGCGACGGCGCGCGCGATATTGCCGTCGACGAGCAGGTTGAACACCAGGATCGGCATTCCGTTGTCCATGCACAAACTGAACGCGGTCGCGTCGGCGACCTTGAGCCCGCGGTCGATGACCTCGCGGTGACTGATAGCGGTCAGCAGTTCTGCGTCCGGCTCGACGCGGGGATCCGCGGAGAACACTCCGTCGACCGCTTTGGCCATGAGCACGACGTCGGCGCCGATCTCCAGCGCGCGCTGGGCGGCGGTGGTGTCGGTGGAGAAGTACGGCAGGCCCATGCCGGCGCCGAAGATGACCACGCGCCCCTTCTCCAGGTGCCGCACGGCCCGCAGCGGGATGTAGGGCTCGGCGACCTGACCCATGGTGATCGCGGTCTGCACCCGGGTGTCGATGCCCTCCTTCTGCAGGAAATCCTGCAGCGCAAGGCTGTTCATCACAGTGCCGAGCATGCCCATGTAGTCCGACCGGGTGCGCTCCATGCCGCGCTGTTGCAGCTGAGCGCCGCGGAAGAAGTTCCCGCCGCCGATGACGACCGCGACCTGCGCGCCGCTGCGGACGACCTCGGCGATCTGGCGGGCCACGAGCGCGACCACGTCGGGGTCGAGCCCGACCTGACCGCCGCCGAACATCTCGCCGCCGAGCTTGAGCAGGACCCTGCCGTAGGCCGGCCGGATCAGACGGGACTGGTCGGCGGTGAATGGCTCGTCCGCTGGATCTGCCATCGGGCTCCTTCCGGTCTGCACACGACGCCGCCACCGCGTGACGACCCCCCAATCCTGCCAAACCCGGGACCGTCAGATGACCGAAGGGCCACAGGCGGCACCCCCCACAGCGCGAGCGGGCGTGTCGGCGGCCGACACGCCGACACTTTCCCGAAGTCCACGCACGCTCGTCACATTTGCCGGCGCGGTCTCGTCTACCCCGTATGACCGCACGCACGCTGCTCAGTTCAGCGGCCCCGAACGCCTATCAGACCACCCTCACGCTCTCCGGACAGGCCGAACAGACCGCGCTGGAGGCGGGTGTGCACCCGCTGACCATCGAGCTGGTGCGCATCCGGGCGTCCCAGCTCAACGGCTGCGGGTTCTGCCTGCGCATGCACGTGCGCGACGCGCTGGCCGAGGGTGAGACCACCGATCGGCTCGCCGTCCTGCCGGCATGGCGGGAGACGGACTACTTCTCCCCCGCCGAGCGGGCCGCGCTGGCGATCGCCGAGGAGATCACCCACATCGGCACGCGCACCGCAGGCACCGACGAGGACACCGCCGCACTGACCGGTCCGCAGGCCGCCGCGCTGCGCTGGGTCGCCGTCGCGATCAACGCGCTCAACCGCATCGCGATCTCCAGCAGGTACACCGTCGCCCCGTGACCGGCGGCGCGGTCAGGACTCCCGGGCGCGCTCGGCCACCGGCAGTCCGGCCTGACCCGCATGGCAGGCCTTCGGCGGTGACGGAGGCAGGTCCAGCGCCGGGTTCCCGTCGAAGAAGCCGATCGGCTTGAGGTGGAAGCCGGTGTAGGCGCACGGCATCACCGGCCAGTCCTCGGGCCGCACCACGTGGTGGGCACCCAGGGTGTACCAGAGCACCACGTCGGTGTTCTCCAGCGGCGCGTCGTCGGCGACGAACTCGGGCAGGCCCTGCATGTCGGCCGACTGGTACATGTAGTCACCCGCGGCGAACCGCTCGGCCGGGTCGTACTGCGTCACCCACAGGTTGTGCTGCAGGAAGCGGGCGCGGTCGTAGATGTAGGAGCCCTCCTGCACCATCACCGGCACCACGTCCTTGGGCACCAGCTTGTAGGCCACCGGGATCCCGAGCTCGTTGCGCTTGGCCGGGTTGGTCACCTTCCAGTACCTGCCCGTGGACCAGTTCCAGTCGCGCGCACCGTCGGCTTCGGAGGCCACCAGGGTGTCCCGGGTGATCCACGCATTGTGGTGCGGGTTCAGCTCCGGGTCCGGTTCGGGTATCGAATCCACCTCGTAGACACTGTTGTTCGCGCCGTCGATGCTCATGTCCAGGCGGAAGTTGAAGAAGTGCTGGTGATTCGGGCCGTAGATGCCCGGCGCGACCATCTTGCCCCAGCGCGGCTGCTCCCCCGGCGCCATCTCGACCGCCCCGGTGGTCAGCACCCCGGAGAGCTTGACCTCGACCTCGATCGAGGCGTCGTTGTAGAAGTACCAGAAGAACCCGTACTCGTAGTTGCCGACCGTGCAGATCATCGAGATCACCAGGCGCCGGGATCGGCGCACCTCCACCTCTTCGGTCCGGAAATCGGTGTGCTTCCAGGAGATTCCGAAGTCCTCCTCGTGCATGCAGATCGCGTTCGGGATCGTCACCGCGTTGCCGGCCGAGTCGTTGACCGTGCCGTCGAAGTAGTGGATCTCGCCGAGGCAGTCACAGCCCAGCGTCAACGGGTTCGCCGAGAACCCCATGCCCACCTCCCCCATGTCGAAGACGTTCTTGTTCCAGTGGGTCGGGGCACTGTCGCCGTAGGGCACCACCATCTCCGACAGCGAGGCCCGATACATGATGGGCCGGGTCTCGCCGCGGTCGGTGTAGGTGACCTCGTGCAGCGTGATGCCCTCGCGGGGGTTGAACCCGATACGCAGAGACCACTTCTGCCACTTGACGTTCCAGCCGTCGACGGTGAAGCTGGGCCCCTCCGGCTGGATGATCTCGATCGGTTTGACGTCGTCGCGGAACTGGGTGAACGCCGGCCGGTTGGTCGGGTCGAACATGAACTTCTCGCTGTAGTTGCCCGCGGTCGGCGGCAACGGCACCACCCCGTGGTCTTCGACGTCGACGACGGCCATCGCGTCGAGGTCGAACGTCACGATCAGTCCCTCGACCGGCCGGGCGTACCCGTGCTCGGACGGCGCCGCACGCACGAACGTCAACGGCCGGCAGATCAACGCGGAGTTGTCGTAGTGGTCCTGCGCGCCGTAATAGCCCGCGGGCCACGGGTCGATCATCGCGAGGCTGAAGTCGGTGACGCCGCGCTTGCGCATCGCCTCCTGCCAGCGGGGGTCCTCCCTGACCTTCTCCTCCACGCCGGTCATGTGCTCGACGAGGTAGGACGGAAACCGTCCGGGGATGGGCGTCCAGGACTCGACGACGCGCGCCCCGAGATCGACGACGGCCTCGTAGACCAGTTTGGCGGGCGCGTCGTACATCGTCAGGAACGCACGACGTGGGACGTCGTACTGTCCCGCGAAGGTCAGCGAAGCGTTCTTGTCGGGTTCAGCCAGCTGGATCATCACGAATTTGAGTGTGTGCGTGGCATATTCGGATGCCATCACCACCGCTGCGGCAGACTCGATCTCGGCCCCGGTCAGCGGGTCGAGCGGGTAGTGGTGGACGTTTCCGGTCGGATCCGCGCTCAGTGCGGTGTCCTCCATTGTCATTTGGCTGTGTCCTCTGCTTCCGTCTTGGTGAGGTCGAATACTGCGAGGTGGGCAAGGGAGTCTTCCTGGCTGGTCTTGTGCGCGGAGCGACGGCCGAAGATGTAGACCACGAGCCCGAGCGCGAACATTCCGAGGCTGATCGAACCGACCCACGTCATCCACGTCGCTTGTGGCACGTCGATCCACGGCGTGACGAACGAGTAGTAGATGCCGCCGATCGTCGCGATCGAACCGACGATGACCACGGTCCACACCCCGGCCATGCCGCCCGGGATGCGCCAGAACTGTTCGCTTTCGTACCTGTCCGCGTACTTCTTGCGGGCGACGATCAGCGGTATCAGGAAGAAGAACCCGGACAGCAGCCACACCGTGCTCAGGCCGCCCTGCAGGTAGATGGTGACGTGGGCCATGCTGCTCTGCGAGTACAGGCCCACGAGGATGAGCGATGAGATCACGCCCTGGATCAGGATGGCTGTCACCGGATTACGGGTCCGTGGATTCAAATGGGTGAAGATACGCGGCAGGTGCCGTTCCAGGCCGGAGACGAAGATCAACCGCGAGTACGCCACCTGGTAGGTCATCAGCGCCACGACGATGATGCCGGCAAGCACGACCGCACAGATCTCCATCAGCCCGGGAAACCCGGCCACGTCCAGCATCCCGATGATGCCGGTCACCGGATCGATTTCGTCGCCGGGGAGCGCCATCATGGTCCCCAGCGTGGTCATCAGGTAAATGGCGACCAGAGCCGTTGAGCCCCAGAGGATCATCCGTGGACCACTCCTGCGGACCGACAGGAACTCCGCGCCCATGTTGTAAGGGGTCTCGACGCCGAGCAGGTAAAGCAGGACCGTTCCGTAGAGGAAGCCGGCGACGGCAAAGTTGGGGATGGTTGCCTCGGCCCAGCTGAACGGTGTCGCCGACCCGTTCTCGACGGCGAAGAGCAGGCCGCAGAGGAAGATCGTCAACGTCAGCACGCCGTAGACGACGAAGACGACGTTCATGATCTTCTGGTTCGCGGCCAGTTTCGCCAGTGCCAGACCGATGACGGTCCACAGGATCACCAGCTGCAGGATGATGCTCGTCGTCAGCCCGAGTTCGGTGTGAAACGCCAGCAGCAGGAACTGGAGCACCACCGCAGGCGAGGATGCGGCGTTGAGGATCACCGGCACCCACGACAGATAGCCGCCGATGAACCCCCACGTCTCACCCATGGTTCGGTAGGCCCAGATGTACACCCCACCCTGACCCGGCCACAGGTTGCCGAGCTCCACCACGGCCATACCAGCGGGGACCAGGAACGTCAGGATGCCGAGCACCCACATCGGGACGGCCGTCCAGCCGCCGCCTGCCATCACCGAGGAACCGGTGACCCAGCAGATGATGAACACGTAGGCGGCGGTCAGGCCGAAGGTGCTCATCACCTTGGGAAGGATCTGCTCGGGGACGAGCTCGGTCGTCATCAACGCGTCACGCGCGCCGGGCGGCGCCGTCTCAGATTGTGTCATTCGTTGTCTCCCAACAGGGTCGAGGTCACTGGACGATCTGTCCGTCTTTCATCCGGATGACACGGGTCGCTTCGTCGGCCACCGTGGGGTCATGGGTGCTCGCGACCACGGTGACTCCCATGGTCGAACACAGGTCGCGCAGCATCCGCACCACCGTTTCCCCGGTGCGGTGGTCAAGGTTGGCTGTGGGCTCGTCGGCCAGGACGAGCGCCGGGCTGCTGATCAGCGAACGTGCGATCGCCGTGCGCTGCTGCTCACCGCCCGACATCCTGGTCGGCTGGTGGTTGATCCGGTGCCCGAGACCGACCAACTCAAGCAATTCGATCGCGCGCTGACGCAATGCTTTTCGATCGTAGGGTTCGAATATCAGCGGTAGTTCGACGTTCTCGACAGCCGACAGGAACGGGATCAAGTTGTAACTCTGGAAGATGAAGCCGATGGTGTCGTGACGCAACGCCGCGTACTGACTCTCGGTCAGTGCGGCAGTGTCCGTGCCCGCGATCTTCACGGTCCCCTTCGTCGGCCGGTCCAGACCTCCGATGATGTTGAGCAGAGTGGATTTGCCGCTGCCGCTGGGCCCCATCAGGCAGACGAACTCTCCCGGCAGCACCGTCAGATCTGCGGCCATCAGCGCCTTGACGATCTCATCGCCGAGTTTATGCAGCTTCCAGACATCCGCGATCTCAATGACCGGCGCAGCTGCACCCGCGCCGACGGGAACCGCGGCACCTGCTGTTTCGTCGAGTGCGGTCACGATCAACCTCCTGAGGCGAGGGAACGGATGGGCGACTGCGAGGCCGCTTTCCAGGTCGGCACGATGCTGGTGGTCAGCGCGGCCACGACGCTGACGCTGATCGCGACCACGGCGCCGACGGCCAGACCCGGATAGGACACGCCGGTGCCGACGGCGTCGACGGCACCAAGAATGACCCCGGCGATGACCGCCAGCGACACCCCGGCGAGGGCGCCCAGCACCGCCGCGATCACCGGCTCGACCATCAGGGCGGCCACCACCGGACGGCGTGGCACGCCGTTGGCGCCGAGCACACCGAGTTCGCGGGTGCGGTGGGCGACAGTGCGCGTGGTCGCGACCGCGACCTCCGCTACACCGACCAGCAGCACGGTGACGGCGATCAGCACGACGGCACGGGCGAGTTCGTCGGCGTGACCGAGCGAGGCGGCCTGGGCGCGAATTCCCTCCGACAGCCCGAAGACGAGCACGACCAAGAACGCACCGGTGGCGGTCGTGATGGCCGGAAGGACCATCTCCCGGGTCCGGCGGCGCGCCGCCAACCATCCGTAGGACAGAGCTCTGCCGATCATCAGCGGTCCCCTAACAACGAGACCGGTCGCTGCTGGAGCAGTCTGTGCACCGGAACCAGCGCCCCGACAATGGCCATGGCGGGCAGGAACATCGCGGTCAGTGCGGCACCCTGCAGCCAGGACGTCAGCGTCGCGATTCCCGGGATCACCAGCGCCACAGCGACACCCGCGGCGAAGACACCCACCACATATGCGGACAGGAACACGATGGCCGATTCGACGAGGAAGAAGTAGAGCACCTCGTCGGCCAGACCGATGCTGCTCATGATGCCGAATTCGCGACGGCGCTCGGTCACCGCGGCCAGGAACGACGAGATCGCGATGACGAAGCCCAGACCCAGCCCGATCATGGAAATCAACCCGAGTGTCGACCCGGTCACCTTGCCCGAGAACAGAGCCGAGAACTTCTGCGCGAAGGACAGGGGTCCGGTACCGCCGACCGTGTCGTAGATGAGTCCGGCGCCTGCGGGGTCGGGCGGGGTTGACGGGTCGGAGGTCCAGGGCAGCCCCACAGCAGTCCCGAACGTCTGCGCAAGGTCACGTCGCTGCTGGCTACCCGGCGGCGCAACCACCACCCACCAACCGTGATCCCCGACGATCGTCCGTGCCAGGTCGGTCGCCACGGTCATCGACTGGCCGTCGCCGGTGATGCCGACGCGCAAGGTCCGCCCGCCGACCGTCACCTGGTCGCCCTCGCCGACGCCGAGTCTTTCAGCCAGCGACGATCCGAGAACCGTTTCGCCGCCGGGCATCTGATCGCTACCACGCAACGACACCGGTTCCCCGTCGACGTCGGCCACACCTGAAAGCGTGCGCGTCGCGGTCCACCCCGCAGGGACGGCGATCGCGGGGGCAGGACCGGAGGCGACCATTGCCTGCGCCGCGGGGTCGTAGTGCACACCTGCAGCAGGCACCACCCAGAGCTGTCCCGCTCCGAGCACATCGCCCACCGAATCTTCGCCGGTGATCGCGAAACTGGCCGATATGGTCCGTACGACCGTGACACATGCGATGGCGAGCGCAATACCCACCACGGAGAGCACAAACCTTTCCGGGCGTCGCCGGATGTTGGCCAGCGCAAACCGGACCAGGCACGTGAACGTGTTCTGGGAACCGATGGGGATCTGCGGTGATCGACCTGCTGTGGGTGCGTCGCTGACCTGACTGGTCTCCACAACTAGCGATGTTCCGAGTCGGACGTTTCCTCAACAGCCGCGTGCAGTGTCGGCGTTGTTAACAGGATCCCCGTCCCGTTACAGGGTCGTGTCGCGGTGGATCAGTCCTGGATGCGGTGCCAGGGTTGCGCCTCTTCGAGCTCGAAGGCCAGCGTGAGCAGGCGGGCTTCCTCGCCCACGCCCGCGGAGAACATCATCCCCACGGGCATCCCCGTCCCGGACTGGGCCAGCGGCAACGAGATCGCCGGCTCGCCGGTCGCGTTCTGCAGCGGGGTGAACGCCACCCACTCGACCAGCCGGTCGATGATCTGCCGGTACGGAGCGGTGGGATCGAGGTGCCCGACCGGGGGCGTCGCGTGGGCCAGGGTCGGTGTCAGCAGGACGTCGTGGTCGGCCTGCAGCCGCGAGGTGATGCGGCGCACCCGCGCCAGCCGCGCAATCGCCGTCGGCACCCGGTGCAGGTTGCGGGCGGCGTGCTGTTCCAGTCCCAGCGACAGGTTGTCCAGCCTGCCGCGGTCGAAGGTCGGACCGAACGTGCGCTTGCCACCGCGGACCAGCGCGAACGCCAGGAACGACCAGTACAGCAGGAAGTCGTCGATGAACCGCTGCGGCACCGGGTTGTCGATCACGGTGACCCGGTGGCCGAGTGCCTCGAGCAGGGCCGCGGTCTTGAGCGTGAGTTCGGCGACCTCCGGGCTGGCTTCGTGGGTAATGGACCTGGTGCACACCGCGATCCGCAGCCGTCGGCTGTCGGGGCCGGTGATGTCACCGATGGGCGGCAGTTTCGGGTTCGCGACCGCCTTCTCCATCTCGCGGTAGAACGCCGCGGTGTCGCGGACCGACCGGGTCACCACGCCGTTGGCCACGATGCGCAGCGGCATCTGCCGCATGTCGCTGTCCAGCGGAAGCCGCCCGCGGCTCGGCTTGAGCCCGACCAGCCCGTTGCACGCCGCGGGGATCCGGATCGAACCGCCGCCGTCGTTGGCGTGCGCGATCGGCACCGCTCCGGCGGCGACGAACGCACCCGACCCCGACGACGACGCCCCGGCCGTGTGCCCGGTGTGCCACGGATTGCGCACGGCGCCCAGCCGCGGGTGTTCGGCGGCGGCGCTGAAACCGAACTCCGACATCCGGGTTCGGCCCAGCGGCACCAGGCCGGTGGCCAGATAGGCGGTGGCGAAGTCGCCGTCCTGGGACGCGGGCACCGGATCCCAGGCGTCGGTGCCGTTCATCGTCGGCATCCCGGCGACGGCGACGTTGTCCTTGACGAACGACGGCACCCCGTCGAAGAAGCCGCCGTAGCGCCGGTGCTGCCGGGCGCGGGCCCGCGCCCGGTCGTAGGCCTGGAAGGCGAGACCGTTGAGCGCCGGGTTCACCTTTTCGGTGCGCGCGATGGCGGCCTCGACGAGTTCCTCGGCGGACACCTCGCCGCGCCGCTGCGCTTCGACCAGGCCGACGGCGTCGGAGTCGCCCAGGGCATCGTCACCGAAGGCGTGAACACGATCCATGGCCGAACGGTACCAAAGCGTACCGGCCTGGACGGGCGAGTTGACCGGGCCGCGCGGCGGTCAGTCGGCGCGGCTCACTCCGCGCGCCGCAACACCGCCCCGACGGTCATCGCCAGGATCTTCCAGTCCAGCCACAGCGACCAGTTCTCGATGTAGAAGTTGTCCCACTCGGCCCGGTCGGCGATCGAGGTCTGCCCACGCAGGCCGTGCACCTGTGCCCATCCGGTGATGCCGGCCTTGACCCGGTGCCGGTCGCCGTAGCGCGCGATCTGGATGTTGAACAGGTCGACGTACTCCGGGCGTTCCGGGCGCGGGCCGACCAGACTCATCTCGCCCCGGATCACGTTGATCAACTGCGGCAGTTCGTCCAGCGAGGTGGCGCGCATGAGCTTGCCGATCCGGGTGCGCCGGTCCTCGCCCTCCACCCCGCCCGGCGCGCAGTCGGGATCGAGGGTGAACGCGCTGCTGGACGCCTCGGGTGGGCGCATGGACCGGAACTTGCGGCACATGAAGACCCGACCGTCGCGGCCGACCCGGGGTTGTCCGAAGAAGATCGGTCCTGGCGAACTCAGCCGCACCAGCAGCATCAGGGTCAGGAACAACGGCGAGATCAGCGCCAGACCTACAGCGGCGACCACCCGGTCGGACACGTGCTTGGCCGCGAACTGCCAGCCGCGCGGATCGGTGCGCGGAGCGGCGATCAACGGCAGACCGCCGATGTGGTCGATGCGGGCGTGCACGCCGATGGTGTCGAAGATCCGGGGCACCATCCACACCGCCACGCCCCGGTTCTGCGCGATTCTGACCGCCGTGGACAACGCGTCGTCGCGGGTGCGGGAGAACGCCACGATCATGCACTCGGCACCGGTCGCGGTGATTACCCGGTCCAGGTCGTCCAGCCGGCCCAGGTAGGGAATGTTGGCGGGCTTGTCGCGGTCGATGCCCATCGAGGGCGGCTCGTCGTCGACCAGTCCGACCGGACGCAGGCCGTACTCCGGGGTGATCTCCAACCGGTCGACGACCTTGGCGGCGATCCGGCCGTTGCCGACGATGAGGGTCGGCGCGGTCAGCACGTCGCGGCGGTACAGATGCCGCTTGATCGAGTACCACACCAGCCGTCCGAGCGGGATCAGGACCGCCGCGCACATCCAGATCCTGGCCACGGTGTTGCCGAGGGAGCCGGTCACCCCCGAGTTCAGGACGAGACCGGACAGCAGCAGCATCGCGGTCAGCGCGGTGACCGCCTGGATGGTCGGCAGTTCGTCGAGGAAGGTGCGCTCCAGGGAGCGGCGGTAGAGCCCGCGCAGCGCGCTCATCATCGCGATGGTGGGCGCGAAGAACCACAGCATCCAGCTCGGTGGCAGCTGCAGGTGATCGTGCGAGGCCCAGAACATCCCGATGGCCACCGCCGCCGACGCGGTCGACAGGTCGATCAGCGGACCGGCAACCGGTTCCCAGGCTCTGCGTTTACGTAACTGGCCGAAGTCAGCGGGCTCCTCGGCTGAGATTTGGCCCCCGTCGGCAATGTTTGCCGTACGGCGGAACTCAACGGTATCGGTCACCTGGACCGCGTTTTTTATTCCCGACCAACATGTACAGAGGTTAACTCAGCAAATGGCACAAACAGCAACGAACATCAATTAACTACGTCGTTAAATGGTATTCGGATTAGCTGCACTCTTTGCCAGGTCCGCCGGTGCCAGAACACGGCAAACTATGAAGTCGGTGGCGCAGGCCCCGAGCACCCGAGTTTGCCCACCACCGGCCCAGTGACGGCAAACGATCGTGTGCCGACCGCGGGGTTCCCGTGCCGCGCCGCTTCCGCGCTGCGGAATCCGAAGCCGGTGCCGCCGTTCACGTGTCCCGACAAAAGAGAAGACCCCCGAGACGATGTCCCGGGGGTCTTGACTCTGTCTGCGTGTCAGCCGATCAGGCCTGGCCGACCTCGAAGCGGACGAACCGCGTCACGGTCACCCCGGCCTCGTCGAGCAGCGACTTGACCGACTTCTTGTTGTCGGACACCGACGGCTGATCGAGCAGCACCACGTCCTTGTAGAACCCGGTGACCCGACCCTCGACGATCTTGGTCAGCGCCTGCTCCGGCTTGCCCTCGGCGCGGGCCGTCTCCTCGGCGATCCGCCGCTCGTTGGCGACGATGTCCTCGGGGACGTCCTCACGGCTGAGGTACTTGGCCTTCAGCGCGGCGATCTGCAGCGCGACCGCGTGCGCGGCCGCGGTGCCCTTGTCGGCGTCGCCGGCTTCGTACTCGACCAGCACGCCCACCGCGGGCGGCAGGTCCGCGGCACGCTTGTGCAGGTAGGTCTCCACGGTGCCGTCGAAGTAGGCGGCGCGACGGAGTTCGAGCTTCTCGCCGATCTTCGCCGACAGGTCGGCGATGGCCTGCTCGACGGTCGAGTCACCGAGCTTGGCGGCCTTGAGAGCCTCGACATCGCCGGCCTTGGCCTCGGCGGCCGCGGCGACGACCTGGTCGGCCAGTGCCTGGAACTCGGCGTTCTTGGCGACGAAGTCCGTCTCGGAGTTCAGCTCGATGAGCGCGCCGTTCTTGGCGGCGACAAGACCCTCGGCGGTGGCGCGCTCAGCGCGCTTGCCGACGTCCTTGGCGCCCTTGATGCGCAGCAACTCGACGGCCTTGTCGAAGTCGCCCTCGGCCTCGACCAGCGCGTTCTTCGAATCCAGCATGCCGGCACCGGTCAGCTCCCGGAGGCGCTTGACGTCGGCGGCGGTGTAGTTAGCCATAGATGTCTTTCCTTAAAGGCGTCGAAATCAGGACTGTTCGGGTGCCGCGGCCTCGGGGGCGCCGGCCTCGGGTGCGGCGGTGGTGGCACCGGCCAGCAGCTCCTGCTCCCACTCGGCCAACGGCTCGGCCGCTTCGGCGGCGGGCTTGTCGGCGCCGCCACCGGCACGGGCCTGCAGGCCCTCGGCGACCGCGGAGGCCACGACCTTGGTCAGCAGCGCAGCGGAGCGGATCGCGTCGTCATTGCCCGGGATCGGGTAGTCGACGACGTCGGGATCGCAGTTGGTGTCCAGGATCGCGATGATCGGGATGTTCAATTTGCGCGCCTCGGCAACCGCGAGGTGCTCCTTGTTGGTGTCGACGACCCAGATCGCCGACGGCACCTTCTGCATGTCCCGGATGCCGCCCAGCGAGCGCTCCAGCTTGTTCTTCTCACGCGTCAGCATGAGGATTTCCTTCTTGGTGCGACCTTCGAAGCCACCGGTCTGCTCCATGGCCTCAAGTTCCTTCATCCGCTGAAGGCGCTTGTGCACGGTCTGGAAGTTGGTGAGCATGCCGCCCAGCCAGCGCTGGTTCACGTACGGCATGCCGACGCGGGTCGCCTCCTGGGCGATGGACTCCTGCGCCTGCTTCTTGGTGCCGACGAACATGATGGAACCGCCGTGCGCGACGGTTTCCTTCACGAACTCGTACGCCGAGTCGATGTAGGTCAGCGTCTGCTGCAGGTCGATGATGTAGATGCCGTTGCGGTCGGTGAAGATGAACCGCTTCATCTTGGGATTCCAACGACGGGTCTGGTGCCCGAAGTGCGCGCCGCTGTCGAGCAGCTGCTTCATGGTTACAACAGCCATAGTGAGTACCGGTGGCCTTTTCTTTGTCGGTTGTCGTCCGGCATCGGGTGAGCCGGACCCTGGCGTCTGCTTTCGATGCCGGACCCGCCTTCGAGGAGAACCCCGGGGACGGGACCGCCCGGCATGCGAGGTGATGATGCTCCGAACAACTGGAGCCCATGTCGCAGACGCGCGAAGTCAGCCCGCGCAAACGAGCTGCGGGTAGCAGTTTACACCCTCCGAACAGGAGGTTTTACCACCGCGCACACCGTGCACAGGCACGCGATGTCCGGCTTTCACGACCCGGCTCCAGTGCGCTGAACTGGGCAGATGCGGATCGCGCTGATAGCCGTCGCCGTCACGGTACTACCGGTGGCCCCCGCGGCGGCCGACGACGGCAGGCTGACCTGGCCGCTGCAGCCCCGCCCCACGGTGGTGCGGCAGTTCGACGCGCCGACCCCGAAGTGGCAGCGCGGCCACCGGGGCGTCGACCTGGCCGGCGCTCCGGGTCAGCCGGTCCGCGCGGCCGCCGCGGGCACGGTGGTGTTCGCGGGCCGGTTGGCCGGCAGGCCGGTCGTGTCGATCGCCCATCCCGGCGGTCTGCGCACCAGTTACGAGCCCGTCGATCCCGCGGTGCGCCAGGGCCAGGCGGTCGCGACCGGCTTTGTGCTCGGCGCGCTGACCGCGGGACATCCGGGCTGCCCGGTGTCGGCATGCCTGCACTGGGGCGCGATGTGGGGACCTGCCGCGCGCGCGGACTACGTCGACCCGCTGGGGCTGGTGACGACCACGCCGGTGCGTCTCAAACCGGTGCGCTGACCGCGAAGCCCGGCACCCATGTGAGCGCTCACCAGCCCTGAGCGCGGCTTTGAGCTGCCCTTTCGGGTATTGACAGGGTCAAAACGTTAGCGTTAACATCCAACTGTTACCCAGGCCACACTCATCGGCCCGATGTGACGCCATCACCCCCGACGGCAAGGAGCGACCGTGAGGAAACGAGCACTGTTCGCGGCATTGGCAGCCACCGTGGCCACCGCCCTGGCGGGGTGTGGCAGCGGGCCGGCCCCCGGGCCGGGCGGCGGCAGCGGGAGCGGGGACGGCAGCCTCACCATGGGCTTCTCCCAGGTGGGCGCCGAGAGCGGCTGGCGCACCGCCAACACCAAATCCGTCCAGGAGGCCGCCTCGGCCGCGGGCGTCGACCTCAAATTCTCCGACGCCAACGGCAAGCAGGAGAACCAGATCTCGGCGCTGCGGTCGTTCATCCAGCAGGGCGTCGACGTGCTCGCGTTCAGCCCCGTCGTGCGCACCGGCTGGGACGCCGTGCTGCTGGAAGCCAAGAACGCGAACATCCCGGTGATCCTCACCGATCGCGCGGTGGACACCACGGTTCCCGATGCCTATAAGACGTTCCTGGGCGCGGACTTCGTCGACGAAGGCAGGCGCGCCGGCCAGTGGGTCGTCGAGGAGTACGCGGACCGGACCGACCCGGTGAACATCGTGATCCTGGAGGGCACCACCGGCGCCGATCCCGCCATCGACCGCAACACCGGCTTCGAGGAGGCGATCTCGGCCTCCCCCAATCTGACGGTGATCGCTTCGCAGACAGGCGATTTCACCCGGTCCGGCGGCAAGCAGGTGATGGAGGCGTTCCTCAAGGCCCACCCCGACATCGACCTGGTGTTCGCGCAGAACGACGACATGGGTCTGGGCGCGGTCGAGGCGATCCAGGCCGCGGGCAAGACCCCCGGCAAGGACATCGAGATCGTCGCGGTCGACGCCACCAGCGACGGCATGCAGGCGCTGGCCGACGGCAAGTTCAACTTTCTGGTGGAATGCAACCCGCTGCTCGGGCCGCAACTGATGGACCTGGCGAAGAAGGTGGTGGCGGGCGAGCAGGTTCCCGCGCGCGTGGTGGTCCCGGACCAGACCTTCACCACCGAGCAGGCGATCGAAGCACTTCCCAACCGGCAGTACTGAACCGGCCACCGGACAACGGACCGCGAGCATGGATCCAGTCGCCGAACCGGTGGTGCTGATGCGCGGCATCGACGTCACCTTCCCCGGGGTCAAAGCCCTCGACGGAGTGGACTTCCGCCTGATGCCCGGCGAGGTGCACGCCCTGATGGGCGAGAACGGCGCCGGCAAGTCCACCTTGATCAAGGCGTTGACCGGGGTCTACGACATCGACGGCGGGCAGATCACCGTCGACGGCGTCGCGCAGCGGTTCACCGGCCCCCGGCAGGCGCAGGACGCCGGAATCAGCACGGTCTACCAGGAGGTCAACCTCTGCCCGAACCTCACAGTCGCGGAGAACATCCTGCTGGGACGTGAACCCCGCCGGTTCGGCCGCATCGTGTACCGGACCGTGCACGAGGTGGCGCGCACGCTGCTGGCCCAGCTCGAGCTGGACATCGATCCCCGCTCGGTGCTGGGCAGCCATCCGATCGCCGTCCAGCAGCTGGTGGCGATCGCCCGCGCGACCGCCGTCAAGGCGAAGGTGCTCGTACTCGACGAGCCCACCTCCAGTCTGGACACCGGGGAGGTCGCCGAGCTGTTCCGGGTGATCCGCAGGCTGCGCGACGACGGGACCGCGGTGCTGTTCGTGTCCCACTTCCTGGACCAGGTCTACGAGATCGCAGACCGGATGACGGTGCTGCGCAACGGCAGGACGGTCGGCGAATGGCGCACCGCCGAGCTCGACCGGCACCGGCTGGTCGCGGCGATGGTCGGTCACGATCTCCAGACACTCGGCGAGATCGCCTCGGAGGCATCGGAACTGCGCACCGAACAGCCCGCCACACCGTTCGTGTCGGCGCAGCAGATCGCCCGGCCGCCGCGGGTTCAGCCCACCGATCTGGACCTGCACGCCGGCGAGATCGTCGGCCTGGCAGGGCTTCTCGGATCCGGCCGCACCGAGCTGGCCCGGTTGGTGTTCGGCGCCGACCACGCGACCGGCGGTGGGATCCGCGTCGACGGCGCACCGGCACAGATCCGCTCCCCGCGCGCCGCGATCGGCCACGGATTCGCGTTCACCTCGGAGAACCGCAAGACCGAGGGCATCGTCGCCGACATGTCGGTCCGCGACAACCTCGTGCTGGCGCTGCAGGCCCGCCGCGGATTCGCTCGGCCGTTGTCGGCCCAGGCCAAGTCCGAACTCGTCGCGCGCTACATCGACATGCTCGACATCCGCCCGGCCGACCCCGACATCCCGATCCGCAATCTCAGCGGCGGCAATCAGCAGAAGGTCCTGCTGGCCCGTTGGCTGATCACGACGCCGCGCCTGCTGATCCTCGATGAACCCACCCGCGGCATCGACGTCGGCGCCAAGGCGCAGATCCAGAAGCTGATCACTCGATTGTCGGCCGAGGGCATGGCCGTGCTGTTCATCTCGGCCGAACTCGACGAGGTGGCCCGCATCAGCAACCGGGTCGCGGTACTGCGCGACGGACTGACCGTGGCCGAGATCCGCGGCGGCTGTTCGGTTTCCGAGCTCACCCGGCTCATCGCCGCAGGCGGTGGGCAGTGACCGCCGCGGACAGCCGCGCGTCGGTCCGGCGCCGCATCGCCGACTCGCCGCTGATCTGGCCGGCACTGGCGCTGCTCGCGCTGTTGGCGCTCAACGTGGTCCTGACCCCCGGCTTCCTCAGCGTGCGCATTCAGGACGGTCACCTCTACGGCAGCACCATCGACATCCTGCGCAACGGCGCACCCACCATGCTGGTCGCGCTGGGCATGACACTGGTGATCGCATCGCGCGGTATCGATCTGTCGGTGGGTGCGGTGGTGGCGATCTCCGGCGCACTGGCCTGCGCGCACGTGGCCGGTTCGGCCGACCCGACCAGCGGCGCCACCATCGCGGTGGGGATGGCACTGGCAGTCGGCGCCGCGGCAGTGCTGGGCCTGTGGAACGGCGCGCTGGTGTCGGTCTTCGGGATCCAGCCGATCATCGCCACGCTCGTGCTGATGACGGCGGGCCGGGGAATCGCGCTGCTGATCACCGAAGGCCAGATACTGACGGTCACCGGCGACCCGTTCAAGGTCCTCGGCGCCGGCTACGCGCTCGGCCTGCCGGTGGCCGTGCTGGTCAGCCTCGCGGTGTTCGCGGTGGTCGGCCTGCTGACGCGCTGCAGTGCACTGGGCATGCTGCTGGAGGCCGTCGGGGTCAACCCCGAGGCCAGCCGGCTGGCCGGCGTGCGGTACCGCACGATCGTGTTCGCCGTGTACGTGTTCTGCGCGGTCTGCGCAGGCATCGCGGGACTGATGATCGCGTCGAACATCGCCGCCGCCGACGCCAACAACGCAGGCCTGTGGATCGAGATGGACGCGATCCTCGCGGTGGTGATCGGCGGCACCTCGTTGCTCGGTGGCAGGTTCAGCCTCACCGGAACGCTGTTGGGCGCGTTGATCATCCAGACGCTCACCACGACGGTGTACACCGCCGGGATCACCCCCGAGACCACGTTGGTGTTCAAAGCCGCCGCGGTGATCCTGGTGTGCCTGGCTCAGGCGCCGAAGTTCCGCGCGCTGGTGCGCAGCCAGTGGACCCGCAGGCGCACTCCCCCCGCGGTGGCCCCGGTCGGGTCCGCCGGGCACGGCGCGCCGGACGAGGCGCGGACCGCCGAACCGACGTCGCAGAAGGTGAGTACGCCATGAGCGTCGAGTTCGCTGTCCGCCCCAAGTTCCTCGCCCCGGCGGGGCGGATCAGCCGGGCAGGACGCTTCCGCCCTCTGCTGGCGTCGTCGGCGTTGTTCGCCGCGCTGTTCGCGTTGGTCTCCGTGCGCTACGACTTCGCCAGTACCACACAGCTTTTCCTGAACCTGCTGATCGACAACGCCCACCTGGTGGTGCTCGCGGTCGGGATGACGTTCGTGATCCTCACCGGTGGCATCGATCTGAGCGTCGGCTCGGTGGTGGCGCTGTCCACGGTGATCCTGGCCAAGACCCTGCAGGTGGGCTGGCCGACGCCGGTCGCGGTCGTGGTGGTGCTGCTGGTGGGCCCGGCGCTGGGCCTGGTGATGGGTCTGATCATCGAGTACTTCGAGGTGCAGCCGTTCATCGTGACGCTGGCGGGCATGTTCCTGGCCCGCGGGCTGTGTTACGTGGTCAGCGTCGAGACGCTGCCGATCGACGATCCGCTGTTGCGCGCGTTCGGCCTGCACTACCTCTATGTGTGGGAGGAGAAGTTCATCCGTCCCGCCGTCGTGGTCACGATCGTGGTCGTGGTGGCGGCGGTGTATGTGCTGCACCAGACTCGTTTCGGGCGCACGGTGTACGCGGTCGGCGGCAATCGGCAGTCCGCGATGCTGATGGGGCTGGCGGCCGGCCGGGCCCGGGTGTCGGTGTACGTAGTCAGCGGGCTGTGCGCGTCGCTGGCCGGGCTGTTGCTCAGTGTGCAGAAGCTGTCGGGCTACAGCCTCAACGGCGTCGGGCTGGAACTCGACGCGATCGCCGCGGTCGTGATCGGCGGGGTGCTGCTGTCCGGCGGTGTCGGCATGGTGCTCGGATCGGTGATAGGCGTGCTGATCCTGGGCACCATCCAGACGCTGGTGACCGCGGAGAACCTCGACTCGTACTGGACCAGGATCGTCACCGGGGTGTTGCTGCTGCTGTTCGTCCTGGTTCAGCGCGTGCTGTCGCGGGACACCCGGTGAGCGCGGACCGCACGTCGCGGCGCCCGGTGATGGCCGACGTCGCCCGGCTGGCCGGTGTCTCCCATCAGACAGTGTCGCGGGTCATCAACGGCGCGAACAACATCCGCCCGGACACCCGGTCGCGGGTCGAGCACGCGATCGCCGCGCTGGGGTACCGGCCCAACACCGCGGCCCGCACCCTGGTGACGCGCCGGTCCAGGACCGTCGGCATCATCAGCAGCAACACCTCCCAGCACGGGCCGGCCAGCATCCAGCACTCGCTGCAGGAGGCGGCCCGCTCGGCCGGTTACTTCAGCAGCGTGGTCACGCTCTCCGAGGTCACCCACCGGGAACTGCGTGACGCGCTGGACCATCTGGACCGCCAGTCCGTGGAGGCCATCGTGATGATCGCGACCCAGCACGACGCGCTGGCGGTCGCACACGCCGAGATCACCTCGACCCCGTTGATCGTGGTGGAGGGCGAACTGACCGGACGGGGACGCTCGGTCGGGGTGGACCAGATCGCCGGGGGCCGGATGGCCACCCAGCACCTCATCGACCTGGGCCACCGCCACATCGTGCACGTGTCCGGACCGCTGAGCTGGACCGAGGCCCGCGCCCGCCGCAGCGGCTACGTCGAGGTCATGCGCCGTGCGGGCCTGCGGGTGGACGCTGATCTGGAAGGCGACTGGAGCCCGGCCCGCGGCTGCGCGATCGGTCGCGCGCTGGCCGAACGTGGCCATTTCACCGCTGTTTTCGTCGCCAACGACCAGATGGCCGTCGGCCTGCTGCACGCGTTCGCCGAAGCCGGCATGGCCGTGCCCGGCGACGTCAGCGTGGTCGGCTTCGACGACATCCCCGAGGCGGCCTACACCACCCCGTCGCTGACCACCGTGCATCAGGACTTCCCCGCGGTGGGCAGGCGGGCGATCGAAGTCGTCACCGCCGTCCTCGACGGCGTCGACGTGGTCACCCCACTGCTCACCCCGCAGTTGGTCATCCGCGCCAGCAGTGCGCGGCTGGCTCCGCAACAGGAGAAAGGACTCAGGGCATGATCGGTTCCCGCCTTGTCGACGCCGAGGTCTGGTTCGTCACCGGCAGCCAGTCGATGTACGGACCAGAGACGCTCGAGCAGGTCGCCGCGCAGTCCCAGGAGATCGCGACGCTGCTCGACCGGTCCGCCGAGATGCCGGTGCGGGTGCGCTGGCAGCCCACGGTGGTCTCCGCCGAGGCGATTGCGGCGGTGGTGGCCGACGCCAACCGGGATCCGCACTGCATCGGCATCATCGCCTGGATGCACACCTTCTCCCCCGCCAAGATGTGGATCCGCGGACTGCGTGCGCTGCAGCGGCCGCTGCTGCATCTGCACACCCAGCACAACGTGGAGTTGCCGTGGAGCACCATCAACATGGACTTCATGAACCTCAACCAGGCCGCGCACGGCGACCGCGAGTTCGGCTACATCCAGTCGCGGCTGTCGGTGCCGCGCAAGACGGTCGCCGGCCACGTCAGTGATCCGCAGGCCCGGCGCCGGATCGGGCACTGGGCCCGGGCCGCACTGGGTTTCGCCGAGATCCGGACGATGAACGTGGCCCGCTTCGGGGACAACATGCGCAGTGTCGCGGTCACCGAGGGTGACAAGGTGGAAGCCGAGGCGCATTTCGGGGTGTCGGTGAACACGTTCGCCGTCAACGACCTCGCCGAGTCGGTGTCGCGGGTCGGCGAGGACAGCATCGACAAGCTGATCCGCGAGTACCGGGACCGCTACGACGTGGCCGAGGAACTGCTGCCCGGCGGTGCGCGGCACACCGCGCTGCGTGACGGCGCCCGCATCGAGGCCGGATTGCGCCGGTTCCTCGAGCAACACGAATTCCAGGCGTTCACCACGAATTTCGAGGACCTCGGCCCGCTGAAGCAGCTGCCCGGCCTGGCCGTGCAGCGGCTGATGGCGGACGGCTACGGTTTCGCCGGCGAAGGCGACTGGAAGACCGCGGTGATGCTGCGCACCGTGAAGGTGATGGCCGACGGGCTGCCGGGGGGCACGTCGTTCATGGAGGACTACACCTACGACCTGACGCCCGGGCAGGAGCGCGTGCTCGGCGCGCACATGCTGGAGGTGTGCCCGTCGATCACCGAGTCGCGGCCCTCACTGGAGGTACACCCGCTGTCGATCGGCAACCGCGACGACCCGGTGCGCCTGCGGTTCACCGCTTCCCCCGGCGACGCCACGATCCTCGGGATCAGCGACATGGGTCCCCGGTTCCGCCTGGTGGCCAACACGGTTCGGGTGGTCGAGCCGACGGCCACACTGCCGAGACTGCCGGTCGCGTGCGCGGTGTGGGAGCCGCTGCCGAGTTGGTCGGTGTCGACCGAGTCGTGGCTGGCGGCGGGGGCGCCCCACCACACCGTGCTGACGACCGCGCTGGGCATCGAGCCGTTCGAGGATTTCGCCGTGATGACCGGCACCGAACTGCTCGTCATCGACGGGGAGACCACAGTGGGTTCCTTCGCCCGCGAATTGCGTTGGAACAACGCCTATCACCACCTGGCGGCCGGGCTGTGACGGTCGCTCCCCCGGTCGCCGCGGCGTCGACGTGCGGTGACGAGTTCGAGCTGACGCTGCCCGGCCGGCATCCGGTGCGGGCGGTGATCGCCGAGGTCGGCGCCGGCCTCCTGGAGCTCTCGGTCGGCGGGGTGGCCCTGACACCGCGGTACGACACCACCGCCGCGCGCCCGTACTACAGCGGTGCCGTGCTCGCACCGTGGCCCAACCGGGTGCGCGACGGGCGCTGGACGCTCGACGGGGTCACCCAGCAGCTCGACATCACCGAACCGGAGAACGGCAACGCGCTGCACGGCCTGCTGCCGTTCACCCCGTACCGATTGACCGAGCGCAGCACCTCGTCCATCACGCTGGGCGCGCGGATCCATCCCCAGCACGGCTACCCGTTCAGCCTGCGCAACCGGGTGCGTTACGCGCTGACCACGACAGGGATCAGCGTCACCCACACCCTCGTCAACCTCGGGCCCGCACCGGCGCCGGTCGCGGTGGGTGCACATCCGTTCCTCACCATCGGCGACGTGCCGGCCGACGAGCTGGTGCTCACCGTGGCAGCCGACCGGCACATCGACGTCGACGAGCGGCTCAACCCGACCGGCACCACACCGGTGGCGGGCACCGCGTGGGACCTGCGCGGTGGCCGGCCGGTGGCCGAGCTGACCCTCGACGACTGCTGGACGGGCGTGCACCGGCGCGGCGGTGTCAGCACCCACACGCTGCGCGCTCCCGATGGTCGCTCGGTATCACTCTGCGCAGGAACGGGTTTCGACTATGTGCACGTGTTCGTGACCCGGCGGTACCCGACGCCGCAGGGACATGTCACCGCGGTGGCCGTCGAGCCGATGTCCGCGGCGGCCGATGCGTTGAACAGCGGCGCCGGGTTGCGCTGGCTGGAGTGCGGGCAGCACTGGTCGGCGTCGTGGTCGATCCGCTATCACGATCCCGGTCAGTAGACCCGGCGCGCCGCGGCCGCGCAGTCTGCGGCCAGGAACCGGGGGCGGGGCAGCCCGTCGTCGTGTGCCCGACGCAGCACCGCCTCGGCGACAGTCGCCGTGTCGGCGGCGTCCACCAGGGCCAGGACCGATCCGCCGAACCCGCCGCCGATCATCCGGGCACCGAGGGCCCCGGCCCCGAGGGCGGCCTCGACCGCACTGTCCAGTTCGACCGAGCTGACACCCAGGTCGTCGCGCAGCGACCGGTGCGACGCACTCAGCAGCGGGCCGACGGCAGCCAGGTCGGCCGCACGCAGCCGGCCGACCGCGGCGTGCACCCGCCGGACCTCGGTGAGGACATGGCGCAGCGGCCGGCGCAGATGGTGAGCGCCCAGGGTGGCGAGATCCACCACGTCCTGTACGTCGACCTCGGTGGCGCCGTCCAGCACCTCGCGGTCGACCCGCGCGCAGGCCTGCTCGACCAGGGTGCGGCAGCGACCGTAGTCCCCCTGCACCAGACGGTGCGGCGAGTTGGTGTTGATCACCATCAGCGCCAGGTCCGGGTTCACGTCGTCGACCGCGACGTGCTCGACGGTGCCGTCGGCGCAGTCCAACACCATCGCGTGGCCGCGGCGGGCACGCAGCGACACCGACTGGTCCATCAGTCCGGTGGCCGCGCCGACCACGACGTTCTCCGCGGTCGCGCAGTCGCGGGCCAGCACGGCGCGGCCGGCGTCGTCGGTCGCCACCCCCGACAGTTCGGCGACCGCCAGCGCCACCGCGCATTCGAGTGCGGCCGAGCTCGACAGTCCGGCGCCCTGGGGCACCGTGGAAGTCACCGCGATGTCCGCACCCGGCATCCGGGCGATGGACTCGTGGTAGGCCATCGCCCACAACACCCCGGCCGCATACCCGGCCCACCCCGACGGGGTGCCCGGTCCGACGTCCCCGGCCCGCCCGATCCAGTCCTGCTGCGGCCCGGTCGAGGTGCACCGGACCACGTCGTCGGAGCGGATGCGCACCGCCACGGCGGTGGCATAAGGCAGCGCGAACGGCACCACCCGTCCGCCCACGTAGTCGACGTGTTCGCCGATGATGTTGGCTCGGCCCGGAGCGATCCAGACCCCTTGCGGCGCAGCGTCGAACGCATCGGTGAATGCGGCGGTGACGTTCTCGGCGAGCGCCCGGTCGGGCACCGGCGGCAACAGCCGGCGCGGCCGCGTCGACGACGACACGCTCACCGGATCTCCCGGAACCGCTCGGCGATGCGTTCGGGGGTGGTGTCGTTGATCCACGCGCCCATCCCCGATTCCGATCCGGCCAGGTATTTCAGCCGGCCCGGCGCACGCATCACCGAGAACAACTGCAGGTGCAAGCGGCCCAGTTCCCGCTGCGGGCCCAGCGGCGCCTGGTGCCACGCCGCGACGTAGGGCGTCTCGTCGACGCCGTCGAAGAACCGGTCGACCCGGGCCAGCAGATCCAGGTAGACGGTGGCCAGCTCGTCGCGCTCGTCGTCGGTGAGTTCGGTGAAATCGGCGACCGCGCGGTGCGGCAGCAGATGCACCTCCATCGGCCAGCGTGCCGCGGCCGGGACGAACGCCGTCCACCGTTGCCCCGCCACCACGATCCGGTGCCCGGCCCGCCGCTCGGCCTCGAGCACGTCGGCGAACAGATCGCCGCCGGTGGCCGCGCGGTGCCGCCGGGCCTGGCGCATCACCGCCTCGGTCCGCGGCGGAAGGTAGGGGTAGGCGTAGATCTGGCCGTGCGGATGGGTCAGAGTCACCCCGATCTGCCTGCCGCGGTTCTCGAAGCAGAACACCTGAGCGACGTCGGGCAGCGTGGACAGTTCGGCGGTCCGGTCCGCCCACACGTCGATCACGGTGCGGGCGCGGCGGTGCCCGATGGTGGCGAAGCTGGCGTGCGGGTCGCTGGTGAAGCAGACCACCTCGCAGCAGCCGGTGCCCGGCCTCAGCGGCCACAGCGGTTCGCCGTCGAGGTAGGGCGGCAGATCCTGGTCGCCGGCCCGTTCCGACAGCGACGGGAACCGGTTCTCGAACACCACGACGTCGTAGTCGGCGGCCGGGATCTCGGTGGCCGGGCCACCCGGACGGGTGGGCGCCAGCGGGGAGTCGCCGGCCGGGGGCAGGTAGGTGCGGTCCATGCGCTGGGCCGCGATCGCGATCCACTCCCCGGTCAGCACGTCGTAGCGCAACTGGGACTGCGAGGTGGCCGGCGGCAGCACACGAGGGTCGCGGGCGGTGCGGGGCGGGGCGTCGCTGTCGTCGAAATAGATCAGCCTGCGCCCGTCCGCCAGGGTCGTCACCGTCTTACGCACGGGCGGAACATCGTTGCGGGGTAAGGCCATCGGAGTCTCAGCGACCGCCGCGCCGCTTGTTGTACACGTCGAAGCCCACCGCGGCCAGCAGCACGAGGCCCTTGATGACCTGCTGCACGTCGGTGCCGATGCCCATGATCGACATCCCGTTGTTGAGCACGCCGAGCACCAGCCCGCCGATGATGGCGCCGAACACGGTGCCGACCCCGCCGCTGGAGGACGCGCCGCCGATGAACGCCGCGGCGATGGCCTCCAATTCGAAGTTGATGCCGGCCTGCGGGGTCGCCGAGTTCAGCCTCGCGGCGAACATCAGGCCCGCGACCGCGGCGAGCGCGCCCATGTTGACGAACACCAGCAGCGTGACCCACCGGTTGCGCACACCGGACAGCTTCGCCGCCGCGGCGTTGCCGCCGACCGCGTACACCTGACGACCGAATACGGTGTTGCGCATCAGGAACGCGTAGATCAGCGTCAGCACCACCAGGATGATGCCGACGATCGGCACGCCGCGGTAGCTGGCCAGCAGCAGCGTGACCGCACCGAGAGCCACGACGATCGCCGCGCATTTCACGACGAACAGCGGCAGGCCCGAAACCGGCTGGCCGTACCGGGTCTGGGAGCGCCGCCGGCGGATCTGCATGCCGACCGCGGCGATGGTGATCACCCCGCCGAGCAGGATCGTCGGCCAGTGGTAGAGCGCGTCGGTCCCCCACTCGGGCAGAAAGCCGCTGCTGAAGGTCTGCAGCGCCGGGGGCATCGGCGCGATGGACTGCCCCTGCAGGATGTACTGGGTGGCGCCGCGGAAGATCAGCATGCCGCCGAGGGTCACGATGAACGACGGGATGCCGACGAAAGCGATCCAGAATCCCTGCCAGGCGCCGATCAGTGCGCCCATCGCCACGCAGAGCACCACGGCCAACAGCCACGGCATGTCGTTGCGCACCATCAGGACCGCCGACATCGCACCGGTGAACGCCGCGATCGAGCCGACCGACAGGTCGATGTGGCCGTTGATGATCACGATCACCATCCCGATGGCGAGCACCAGGATGTAGCCGTTCTGCTGGATGATGTTGGTGACGTTGAGCGGCATCAGCAGGATGCCGTCGGTCCACACCTGGAACAGCAGCACGATCGCCAGCAGGGCGACCACCATGCCGGACTGGCGGATGTGGGAGATCAGGAACTGCGAGATCCGGTCCCGCAGCCCCGGCGGTTCCGATCGGGATCCGTTGGGCGGCTGGGCCACCGGCGAATTCGGCGACGGCTGGTCGACGGTGGTGGTCACGAAAATCAGCGTCCTTTCATCATCAGCCGCATCAGGGTTTCCTGATCGGCGCGCTCCCGGTCCACCTCACCGGTGAGCCGTCCCTGACTGAGCGCGTAGATGCGGTCGCAGAGGCCGAGGAGCTCGGGTAGTTCGGAGGAGATCACGATGACGGCCTTACCGCGGGCTGCCAGTTCGTTGATGATCTGGTAGATCTCGTATTTGGCGCCGACGTCGATCCCGCGGGTCGGCTCGTCCAGGATCAGCACGTCGGGGTCGGTGAACAACCACTTGCTCAGCACGACCTTCTGCTGGTTGCCGCCGGAGAGTGTGCCTGCGACCGTCGCCACCGACGCCGTCTTGATCCGCATCGATTCGCAGAACTGTTCGCCCACCGAGGTTTCGGCGTGGAAGTCGATCACCGACCGCCGGCTGATCTTGTCCAGCGACGCCAGCGTGATGCTGGTGGCGACGGTGTCCATCAGGTTCAATCCGAGCTGTTTGCGGTCCTCGGTCACATAGGCGATGCCGTTGTCGATCGCGGCGGGCACTGTGCTGGTGTTGATCTCACGCTCGCCCTTGTTGACCCGGCCGCCCACGTATCTGCCGTAGGACCGGCCGAACACGCTCATCGCCAGCTCGGTGCGCCCGGCGCCCATCAGGCCCGCGATCCCGACGATCTCGCCGGCGCGCACGTCCAGGGACACGTCGTCGACCACCTTGCGGTGCTGGTCGATCGGGTGCAGCACGGTCCAGTTCGACACCGAGAACGCCACCGGGCCGATCTCGCGCTCCGGCCGCGGCGGGAACCGGTGGGTCAGGTCGCGGCCCACCATGCCGCGCACGATGGCGTCCTCGGTCAGCCCGTCGGCGACGCGGACCGTGTCGATGGTGGCGCCGTCGCGCAACGTCGTCACCGCATCCGCGATCTGCAGCACCTCGTTGAGCTTGTGCGAGATCAGGATCGAGGTCAGCCCGTGCTCGCGCAGGTCGGCGATCAGGTCCAGCAGGTGGCGGCTGTCGCCGTCGTTGAGCGCCGCGGTGGGCTCGTCGAGGATCAGCAGCCGCACGTCTTTGGCCAGGGCCTTGGCGATCTCCACCAGCTGCTGCTTGCCCACCCCGATGTCGGCGACCCGCGTCTGCGGGCTCTCGTCCAGCCCGACGCGTTCCAGCAGCTCGCCGGCACGCACCAGGGTGCGGTCCCAGTCGATGACGCCGAAGCGGCGGATCTCGTTGCCCAGAAACAGGTTCTCGGCGATCGACAGGTAGGGCACCAACGCAAGCTCCTGATGGATGATCGCGATGCCGCACTTCTCGCTGGACCGGATGTCCTTGAACTCACACAGGTCTCCGTCGAAGTAGATCTCCCCGCGGTAGCTTCCGTGCGGATACACGCCGCTGAGGACCTTCATCAGCGTGGACTTGCCCGCCCCGTTCTCGCCGCAGATGGCGTGGATCTCACCGGAACCGACCCGCAGGTCGACGTCGGCCAGCGCGCGGACCCCGGGGAACTCCTTGGTGATCCCCTTCATCTCCAGCAGTGCCGGCGGGTGCGACGTCACTGCACCTGCGCCTGCGTGTAGTAGCCGGAATCCACCAGCACCTGTTCGTAATTGGACTTGTCGACGCTCACCGGCTCCAGCAGGTGGGCGGGCACCACTTTGACCCCGTTGTCGTAGGTCTCGGTGTCGTTGACCATCGGTTCGCCGCCGGTGAGCACCGCATCGGACATCTGGACGGCGGACCTGGCCAGCTCGCGGGTGTCCTTGAACACCGTCTGCGTCTGCTCGCCCGCGACGATCGACTGCACCGACGCCAACTCGGCGTCCTGGCCGGTGACCACCGGCAGCGGCCGTGCGGCATTGCCGTAGCCGGCGCTCTTGAGTGCCGAGATCACCCCGCGGGAGATGCCGTCGTAGGGCGAGAGCACCGCGTTCACCGGCACGGTGGTATAGGCCTGGCTGAGCAGGTTGTCCATCCGCGACTGGGCGAGCCCACCGTCCCACCGCAGGGTGGCGGCCTGATTGAAGTCGGTCTGTCCGCTGCGCACCACCAGCTTGCCGCTGTCGAGGTAGGGCTTGAGCACGCTCATCGCCCCGTCGTAGAAGAACGTCGCGTTGTTGTCGTCGGGCGAGCCGGCGAACACCTCGATGTTCAGCGGGGCGGGCGCGGTGTCGGGCTTGAGTGTGTCGACGATGTAGCGGGCCTGCAGCACACCGACTTTGAAGTTGTCGAAGGTGGCGTAGTAGTCGGCGTTGGCGGTGCCCCGGATCAGCCGGTCGTAGCTGATCACCGGAATGTCGGCCGCCGCGGCGTTCTCCAGGGTGGCGGTCAGCGACGAGCCGTCGATCGGTGCGATGACGAGCAGGTCGACACCCTTGGTGATCATGTTCTCGATCTGCGAGACCTGGTTCTGCACGACGTCGTCGCCGTACTGCAGATCGGTCTGGTACCCCAGCTCCTGGAACTGGTTGACCATGTTCTGTCCGTCGGCCACCCACCGTTCGGAGGACTTGGTCGGCATCGCGATGCCGATGGTGCCCTTGCCTGCGCCGGAGTCGGCGGTTTCGGCGGCCCTGCCGCAGCCGGCCAGCGCCGCGGCCAGCAGCGCGATCACCACGACCGCCGCCCAGTTCAGTTTTCTCATCGACAACCTCCCGAGATTCGGGCCGACCGCCCACGGAATATGAGCGTTAACATGCGGGCATAAGTATGTGATGGCGCTCACGGCGTTGTCAACGGTCTGTCGACACGAGGTGGAGCGGCGCTCTGTCGCCCGAGATCGCGGGGCTACATTCGGAACGTGCCAGCACCCCAGGGAGGAACCGGGAGAACCCGCCGAACCGGACGCCACGTCAGCATGTTCGACGTGGCCCGCCTGGCCGGCGTCTCCCACCAGACCGTCTCGCGGGTGCTCAACGGATCCGACGCAGTCAAGGAATCCACGCGCCAGCGCGTCACCGAGGCGATCGACCAACTGGGCTACCGGCGCAACATGGCCGCGCGGGCACTCGTCACCCGCCGGACCGCCACCATCGGCGTCATCTGTTTCAACACCACACTTTTCGGACCGGCAAGCATGCTCTACGCGATCGAGCAGGCCGCCACCGAGGCGGGCTTCTTCGTCAGCGTCGCCACCGATTCGACCGTCGACAGCACCACCCTTCCGCGCGCGCTGAACAGGCTGGAGGAACAGTCGGTGGAGGGCGTGATCGTGATCGCCCCACTGGCGGCCAACCGGGAAGCCCTGCGCGCGCTGCGCAACCCGGTGCCCGTCGTCGCCGTGGACGCCACGGCAGGGCTGGGCATCCCGGTCGTGGGCGTCGACCAGGCCGACGGCGCCCGTCAGATGACCCGCCACCTGCTCGAGGCCGGCGCCGCGACGGTGTGGCACGTCTCCGGCGAAGATGAGTGGACGGAGACCGATGCCCGGCTGGAAGGCTGGCGCAGCGAACTCATCGCCCAGGGGCGCGAGGTGCCCGAGCCGTTGCACGGCGACTGGACGCCGCGCTCGGGCTATGCGGCGGGGCGGCGACTGGGCGCCGATCCCGCGGTGGAGGCGGTGTTCGTCGCCAACGACCAGATGGCGCTCGGCGTGCTGCGCGGGCTGGCCGACGCGGGGCGCATGGTGCCGGGCGACGTGTTGGTCGGCGGCTTCGACGACATTCCCGAGGCCGAGTTCTTCTGCCCGCCGTTGACCACGGTGCGCCAGGACTTCACGTCGGTGGGGCGGCGCAGCGTGGACCTGCTGCTCGAGGAGATCGAGCGTGGACCCGAAGGGCAACCGTCCACCGCGAGCGCGGTGATCCCGGCCGAACTCGTCATCCGGCAGAGCTCCCGGCGCGACTGAAACCTCAGGCGTCACACACATCCACGTTCGGCAGACAAAGTGCGAGAAGACCCCTGCACAACGTGGATAGCTGTGACCCATGGGACCCCTGGTACTCGGGCGCCTTTGGCACCGACCGGCGCGTCCCCGAGCCGACCGCAGGCACCCGGCGCGACTGAAACCTCAGGCGTCACACATATCCACGTTCGGCAGACAAAGTGCGAGAAGACCCCTGCACAACGTGGATAGCTGTGACCCATGGGACTCATCCACCCCCGGAACCGACGACTGACCGTTGACCGACGCGGAATGTTATCGCTAACATGTGAGCGCTAACACAGTCAGCCGCAAAGGTGATCCGTATGCCGCACCCTCGTCCCATCGCATCACCCGACCTTCCCGGTGCGTCATGACCAGCGCCGGGAAGTACACCGTCGGAGTGGATTTCGGCACCCTGTCGGGACGCGCGCTGGTGGTGCGGGTTTCTGATGGCAGCGAGCTCGGCAGCGCCGAGCACCGCTACCCGCACGCGGTGATCACCGACCATCTGCCGGGACGCCCCGGCACTCCCCTGCCGCCCGACTATGCGCTGCAGGTGCCGGCCGACTACGTCGAGGTCCTGCGCACCGCCGTCCCCGCCGCGGTGCGCAACGCCGGCGTCGATCCCGCCGACGTCATCGGACTCGCCACGGATTTCACCGCCTGCACGATGATCCCGACGCGCCACGACGGCACGCCGCTGTGCGACCTCGACCGCTGGTCCGACCGCAGGCACGCCTACGCCAAACTGTGGCGCCACCACGCCGCGCAACCGCAGGCCGACCGCATCAACCGGCTCGCCGCCCAACGTGGGGAGCCGTGGCTGCCGCGCTACGGCGGGCTGATTTCCAGCGAGTGGGAGTTCGCCAAAGCCTTGGAGATCCTCGACGAGGATCCCGAGCTCTACGCCGCCGTGGACCGCTGGGTGGAGGCCGCGGACTGGATCGTCTGGCAGCTCTGCGGCACCTATGTGCGCAACGTCTGCACCGCCGGCTACAAGGCCATCCGCCAGGACGGGCGCTACCCGTCGCGGGAGTTCCTGGCCGCGTTGGACCCGGCGTTCGCCGATGTCGTCGCCGACAAGATCGACCAGCCGATCGGGCGCCTCGGCGACCGGGCCGGCGGCCTGACCGCCGAGGCGGCCGCGTGGACCGGGCTCCCCGAGGGCATCCCGGTCGCGGTCGGCAACGTCGACGCCCACGTCACCGCCGCAGCAGCCGACGCCCTCGATCCGGGCCGGCTCGTCGCGATCATGGGCACCTCGACCTGCCACGTGGTCAATGGCAGTGTGATGCAACCGGTCCCGGGAATGTGCGGGGTTGTCGACGGCGGCATCGTCGAGGGGCTGTGGGGTTACGAGGCCGGACAGTCCGGGGTGGGCGACATCTTCGCGTGGTTCGTCGAGCAGTGCGTGCCGGGCCGGTACGAGCAGGAGGCTGCGGCGGCCGGGCGCACGCTGCACGAGCACCTCACCGCGCTGGCCTCGACGCAGGAGGTGGGCCGGCACGGACTGATCGCACTGGACTGGCACAGCGGCAACCGGTCGGTGCTCGTCGACCACCACCTGTCGGGGGTGATCGTCGGCCAGACACTGGCGACCACCTGCGTCGACCAGTACCGGGCGTTGCTTGAAGCGACCGCATTCGGCACCCGGGTGATCGTGGAAACGCTGCAGCGCCACGGCGTTCCGATCGTGGAGCTGGTGGTTGCCGGCGGGCTGGTGAAGAACAGCCTGCTGATGCAGATCTATGCCGACGTCACCGGGCTGCCGCTGTCGTGCGTGGAATCGGCGCAGGCACCCGCGCTCGGCGCGGCCATCCACGCCGCGACCGCGGCGGGTGCCTACCCGTCGGTGCGCGAGGCCGCCGCGCACATGGGACGGCGCAGGCAGCGCGCGTTCCTGCCGATACCGGCCAACGTGGAGCGCTACGACGCGCTCTACGCCAAGTACCTGGAACTGCACGACTACTTCGGACGGGAGAACGCGATGATGCGCGAGCTGCGCGAGGCGGACCGCCACCGCCAGGTGGGAGCGCTGACATGACCATCGCCCCGCCCACTGAGGTGGACGCCGCGATCGCGGCGCTGCGCGCCCAGCTGTGCACCCTGCATGCCGAGCTCACCCGCTACCAGCTGGTGATCTGGACCGCGGGCAACGTCTCGGCACGGGTGCCCGGCACCGACCTGATGGTGATCAAACCCTCAGGGGTGTCCTATGATTCGCTCACCCCGGAGCACATGGTGGTCTGCGATCTGGAGGGCAGGCCGGTGTCCGGCGAGCTCGCCCCGTCCTCGGACACCGCCGCCCACGCGTACGTGTACCGGCACATGCCCGACGTCGGCGGCGTCGTGCACACCCACTCGACCTACGCCACGGCGTGGGCGGCGCGCGGGGAGCCGATCCCGTGCGTGTTGACGATGATCGCCGACGAGTTCGGCGGCGACATCCCGGTGGGCCCGTTCGCGGTCATCGGCGACGACTCGATCGGCCAGGGCATCGTGGCGACCCTGGCGCAGAGCAACTCACCGGCAGTGCTGATGCGCAATCACGGACCGTTCACCGTCGGCCGCACCGCCCACGACGCGGTGAAGGCCGCGGTGATGCTGGAGGACGTCGCCCGCACCGTGCACATCAGCAGGCAGCTCGGCACACCGGTGCCGATCGGAACCGACGACATCGACCGGCTGCACCGCCGGTACCAGAACGTCTACGGCCAGGGCGGCGCCTGACCGGCCGGCCCGTCAGGCGCGCGGGTGCGCCTGGTCGTGCACGGCGCGCAGCCGCGCGACGGTGACGTGGGTGTAGAGCTGGGTGGTGGCCAGCGTCGAATGGCCGAGCAGTTCCTGGACGACGCGCAGGTCGGCCCCGCCCTCAAGCAGGTGGGTGGCGGCGCTGTGGCGCAGCCCGTGCGGGCCGATGTCCGGCG
>NZ_BCRS01000052.1 GCF_001552715.1 Mycolicibacterium vaccae NBRC 14118 = CIP 105934
GAGCCGTACCGGCGGGCGCTGCGCGTGGTGCACGCCCGGCTGACCGCGACGGCGCGGCAGATCCTGGACCAGCAGCCGGAGCACGAGCTCGACCTCGGCCTCGATCCGTACGCGGCGCCCGGCGAACTGCTCGACGACCTCGACGCGATCGACGAGTCGCTGCGCGCCAACGGCAGCGCCCTGCTGGCCGACGACAGGCTGGGCAGGCTGCGGGAAGCCGTGCGCGTGTTCGGGTTCCACCTGTCCGGGCTGGACATGCGGCAGAACTCCGACGTGCACGAAGAGGTGGTCGCCGAGCTGTTGGCCTGGGCCGGTGTGCATCCGGACTACGCCTCCCTCGACGAACCTCAGCGCGTCGAGCTGCTGGCCGCCGAATTGGCCATGCGGCGGCCGCTGATCAGACCGGACGCGGAGCTGTCCGAGCTGGCACGCAAAGAGCTCGACATCGTGGCTGCGGCCGGCAGGGCGGTGCACGTGTTCGGCCCGCAGGCGGTGCCGAACTACATCATCTCCATGTGCCAGTCGGTCTCGGACATGCTCGAGGCGGCGATCCTGCTCAAGGAGGCCGGCCTCCTCGATGCGTCGTCGGAGCATCCGTACGCCCCGGTCGGGATCGTTCCGCTGTTCGAGACCATCGACGACCTCCAGCGTGGAGCGTCCATCCTCGAAGCGGCCCTGGACCTTCCGCTGTACCGGGCGGTCGTCGCCGCCCGCGGCGACAGCCAGGAGGTGATGCTCGGCTACTCGGACTCCAACAAGGACGGCGGCTACCTCGCGGCGAACTGGGCCCTCTACCGCGCGGAACTGGACCTGGTGGAGACGTCGCGCAAGACCGGGATCCGGTTGCGGCTCTTCCACGGTCGCGGCGGCACCGTCGGCCGCGGCGGCGGGCCCAGCTACGACGCGATCCTGGCCCAGCCGCCCGGCGCGGTGCAGGGCTCGCTGCGGATCACCGAGCAGGGCGAGGTGATCGCCGCGAAGTACGCCGAACCCCGTATCGCGCAACGCAATCTGGAGACACTGCTGGCCGCCACCCTGGAGGCCACCCTGCTCGACGTCGAAGGACTCGGGGAGGCCGCTGAGCCGGCTTATCAGGTGCTCGACGACCTCGCCGCCCGCGCCCAGCGCGCCTACGCCGAATTGGTGCACGAGACACCGGGTTTCGTCGAGTACTTCAAGGCCTCGACACCGGTCAGCGAGATCGGTGCGCTCAACATCGGAAGCCGTCCCACTTCGCGCAAGCCGACGACCTCGATCTCCGATCTGCGGGCGATCCCGTGGGTGCTGGCCTGGAGCCAGTCCCGGGTGATGCTGCCCGGCTGGTACGGCACCGGCACCGCGTTCGAGGACTACGTGGGGGAGGGGCCGGGCAGTGAAGAACGGCTCGCGGTGCTGCAGGATCTGTACCGGCGATGGCCGTTCTTCGCGACCGTGCTGTCGAACATGGCGCAGGTGCTGGCCAAGTCCGACCTCGGGCTGGCGGCCCACTATTCCCAGCTCGTCGAGGACGAGGCCTTGCGGCGCAGGGTTTTCGACAAGATCGCCGACGAACATGCACGCACCATCCGCATGCACCGGCTCATCACCGGTCACGACGACCTGCTCGCCGACAACCCGGCGCTGGCCCGGTCGGTGTTCAACCGCTTCCCGTACCTGGAACCGCTGAACCATCTGCAGGTGGAGTTGCTGCGGCGCTACCGCTCCGGGGACGAGGACGAACTGGTGCAGCGCGGAATCCTGCTGACGATGAGTGGATTGGCCACCGCGCTGCGCAACTCAGGCTAGATTGTTGCTGTCGCAACGGTGGCTAGATGCTTCGCCGTCCCGACTAGAGTCCCGTGCTGCGCCGCATCCGGTCGACTGCGCCGCGGATCACCTGTTCGGTGGCGGCCAGCGGGGAGATCACCGACTCGCCGATGCCGACGATCCGTTCCACGCGGGCCACCACGCCCTCCATCCTGTCGACGACACTGTGCAGTCGCGGCGCGAGCTCGTTGATCTGGTTGATGGTCTGGTTGAAGCGCTCCAAGGTGGCGTCGAGGACTTCAGTCGAGCTGTTCAGGTCCTCCAACGTCTCGCTCAGGCTCTCCAGGATGGTGTCGACCTGCTCGACGGTGACGTCGGCGTTCATCGCCGCCTGTGCCAGCTTGCGAATGCGCTCCGGTCCGGTGCGGACCGGTCTGCCCCCTCTGTCTGCCATGCCGCCAGTATGGCCGACACCATGGACGGTGATGGGTGCTTGTGGTAATACCGTGCTGTGCGCACTTTCGTACGGTGCCGGAACCGAATATCGGCGCGCTGACCCAGATTGGCGCGCTCCTGTAACTCAGTCGGTAAGAGTGGCGTCCTTATAAGACGCTGGCCGCGGGTTCAAGTCCCGCCAGGAGCACGATGACATCGACCGTCTGTTACCGGCTGCTGCGCATCGCGCTCGTGGTGTTCGGCGCGTTGATGATGCTTCTGTATCCCCTGGCCGTGGTGTGGCCGTCGGGATGGGCCTGGCACCACGGAGCGCCGTACGAATCCCACTACTTCATGATGATCGTCGGGCTGTACGTCGTGCTGGGGGTGTTCCTGTGCCTGGCAGCGCGGCGTCCCGAAGACAACGTGAGCCTGATCTGGTTCACGGTGTGGTCGAGTGTGGTGCACGCGGCGATCATGGCCGTGCAGGCGGTGCAGGACAGCGACTCGCGGGGGCACCTGTGGGGTGACGTGCCGGCGTTGTTGCTGGCCGGCGTCGTGCTTGCCCTGCTCGTCCGCGGATCAGAGCTTCGAAGCCGCGGCCTCGTCGAGTAGCCACACCGTGGCGTCGCGCCCGACGGCGCCTGCGGCCGGGATGTCGACCGGCTTCGCTCCGCCGACCGCGGCTGCGACCGCGTCGGCCTTGCCCGCTCCGGACACCACCAGCCACACCTCGCGTGAGCGCGTGATCGCGGGCAGCGTCAACGTGATTCGCCGCGGCGGCGGCTTGGGGGAGTCGCTGACCCCGACCACCATGCGTTCGGTCTCCTTGACGGCCGCGGTGTCGGGGAACAGCGAGTTGACGTGGCCCTCGGGGCCCATGCCCAGCAGGTGCACGTCGAACGCGGGGGTGGGCTCGGCGCCGCCGGCCTCGATCAGCACCTGCGAGTAGGCCTCGGCGGCCGCGTCCAGCGCGTCACCGAACTCGCCGTCGCTCGCGGCCATCGGGTGCACATTGCCCTCCGGAATGCCCACGCGGTCGAGCAGCGCCTCGCGGGCCTGCTTCTCGTTGCGCTCGTCGTCGTCGTGCGGCACGAATCTCTCGTCGCCCCAGTAGATGTGGACTTTCGTCCAGTCGATCTGATCGCTGTGCTCACCGACCCGCTTGAGCAGGCCGATCCCGGTGCCGCCGCCGGTCAGCACGACGTGCGCCACGCCGCGCGCGGTGATCGCCGCCGTGATCGCGTCCACCAGCCGGTCACCGGCGGCGGTCACCAGAGCGTCGGTGTCGGAATAGGTCTCGATCGTCGGGGTCATCGGTAGTTCACCTTGTCCAGTCCGGTCAGTGCTTCGCGGTAGATCTCGTCGGCGTCGAGCCGGCGGAGTTCCTCGGCCAGGCACTCCGGCACCTCCCGGCGGGGCAGCGGCAGCAGCGCCACCGGGCGCGAGGTACGGCTCAACGTGGCCGTCACGCCCTCTTGCGGGCGGCTGAGCGTGACGGTCTCGCTGGCGCGGTGCAGTTCGACCTTCAGCGTGCCGACCGCCCGGGTGACGGTGCCGTCGATCCGGCTGGCCAGCCAGCCGGCCAGGATGTCGAGCGCGGGCTCGGACTTCAATCCGGACACCACCGCGGAATCGATGGGTTCGTGCGGGGACTCGTCGATCGCCGACGCCAGCAGCGCCCGCCAGTAGGTGATCCGGCTCCACGCGATGTCGGTGTCACCGACGGCGTAGCCGGGCAGTCGGCTCTTGATCGCGGCCAGCGGGTCGGGACAGTTGGTGGCGTCGGTGATGCGGCGGATCGCCAACCTGCCCAACGGATCCTGCGACGGCACCGCCGGTGCCGCCGCCGGCCACCAGGCCACCACCGGGGTGTCGGGCAGCAGGAACGGCAGCACCACGCTGTCGGCGTGGTCGGCGAGTTCACCGTAGAGTCGCAGCACCACGACCTCGCCGGCGCCGGCGTCGCGGCCGACCCGTAATTCGGCGTCGAGGCGGGCCTCGGCGCCGTCCCGGTCGGCGGGCAGCGCCACGATGACGCGGCAGGGGTGCTCGCGGCTGGCGAAGTTCGCCGCCGCGATGGCCTCTTCCAGCATGGCCTCGCTGTCGGCGGCGATCACCAGGGTGAGCACCCGCCCGAGCGTGAGCGCCCCGCCTTCCTCGCGCAGCCCGGTGATCTTCTTGTTGATCTCGTTGGTGGTGGTGTCCGTCAACTCCACGATCACTACGGTCGCCTCCATTCCCGGCCGAGATGGTGCACCATCTCGTTGGCTGACGCCGGGCCCCAGGTGCCGGACTTGTACGGTTCCGGCTGGCCGTGCGCGGCCCAGTTCTCCAGCACCGGATCCAGGATCTCCCAGGACAATTCGACCTCGGCGTTGACCGGGAACAGCGAGGGTTCCCCGAGCAGAACGTCCAGGATCAGCCGCTCGTAGGCCTCCGGGGAATCCTCGGCGAACGCGGAGCCGTAGGAGAAGTCCATGTTGACGTCGCGCACCTCCATCGCGCTGCCGGGCACCTTGGACCCGAACCGCATGGTGATGCCCTCGTCCGGCTGGATCCGCAACACCAGCGCGTTCTTGCCCAGCTCCTCGGTCATGGTGCTGTCGAACGGCAGATGGGGTGCGCGCCGGAACACCAGGGCGACCTCGGTCACCCTGCGCGCCAACCGTTTACCGGTGCGCAGGAAGAACGGGACGCCGGCCCAGCGCCGGGTGTCCACCTCCAGGGTGATCGCCGCGAAGGTCTCCGTGACGGAATCGTGGGCGAAACCCTCTTCCTCCAGCAGCCCGGGAACCTTCTCGCTGCCCTGCCAGCCGGCCGCATACTGCCCGCGGGCTGTCGTCTGGTCCAGCGGTTGCAGCGGCCTGGTCGCCGAGAGCACCTTGAGCTTCTCGACCTGCAGTTCGTGCGGGCTGAAGTTGACCGGCTCCTCCATCGCGGTGAGCGCGAGCAGCTGGATCAGATGGTTCTGAATGACGTCGCGGGCGGCGCCGATCCCGTCGTAATAGCCTGCGCGGCCGCCCAATCCGAGATCCTCGGCCATCGTGATCTGGACGTGGTCGACGTAGTGCGAGTTCCACACCGGTTCGAAGAGCTCGTTGGCGAACCGCAGGGCCAGGATGTTCTGGACGGTCTCCTTGCCGAGGTAGTGGTCGATCCGGAACACCGACTCCTCGGGGAAGACGCTGTTGACGACGGCGTTGAGCTCGCGGGCGCTGGCCAGGTCGTGCCCGAACGGCTTCTCGATGACGACCCGGCTCCAGCCGTCCGTCTGGCGGGCCAGCCCGGACTTCTGCAGCTGCTCGCACACCACCGGGAACGCGTTGGGCGGGATCGACAGGTAGAACGCGTGGTTGCCGCCGGTGCCGCGTTCGGCGTCCAGCTTGTCCAGCGTCTCACTGAGCCGGTCGTAGGACGCGGCGTCGTCGAAGGTGCCCTGGACGAAGCGGAATCCCTCGGCGAGCCGGTCCCAGACCTCCTGGCGGAACGGGGTCCGCGCATGCTGCTTGACCGCGTCGTAGACGACCTTGCTGAAATCCTCGTCGGCCCACTCCCGCCGGGCGAAACCGACCAGGGCGAACGAGGGTGGGAGCAGGCCGCGGTTGGCCAGGTCGTAGATCGCGGGCATCAACTTCTTGCGTGCCAGGTCTCCGGTCACCCCGAAGATCACGACGCTGCACGGTCCGGCGATGCGGGGCATGCGCTTGTCGCGCTTGTCCCGCAACGGGTTACGCCACGACTCTGCCATCTGGCGGGGTCAGCTCTTGGCGCCGTCGAGCTGACCTTGCGTGGCTTCGAGAAGTTCCTGCCACGACTTCTCGAACTTCTCGACGCCCTCTTCTTCGAGGACCAGGAACACGTCGGTCACGTCGATGCCGACCGCAGAGAGCTGGTCGAACACCTCCTGGGACTCCGCGGCCCGGCCGGTGACGGTGTCACCGGTGATCACACCGTGGTCGGCGACCGCGTCGATCGTCTTCTCCGGCATGGTGTTCACCGTGTTCGGGGCGACGAGTTCGGTGACGTACAGGGTGTCCGAGTAGTCCGGGTTCTTCACCCCGGTCGAGGCCCACAGCGGGCGCTGCACGCGGGCGCCTGCGGCCTTGAGCGGCGCGAAACGCTCGCCGCCGAGGAACACCTCCTCGTAGGCGGCGTAGGCCAGTCGCGCGTTGGCGACACCGGCCTTGCCCCGCAGCGCGAGCGCCTCGTCGGTGCCGATCTTCTCCAGCCGGCTGTCGATCTCGGTGTCCACCCGGGACACGAAGAACGAGGCGACCGAATGGATCCTGCTCAGGTCGTGTCCGGCCTCCTTGGCCTTCTCCAGCCCGGCGAGATAGGCGTCCATCACCAGGCGGTGCCGCTCGACGGAGAAGATCAGCGTCACGTTCACCGAGATGCCCTCGGCGATCACCGCGGTGATGGCGGGCAGGCCTGCCTCGGTCGCGGGGATCTTGATCAGCAGGTTCGGCCGGTCGACGATCTTCCACAGCTCGATCGCCTGCAGGATGGTCTTGTCGGTGTCGTGCGCCAGGCGCGGATCGACCTCGATCGAGACCCGGCCGTCCACGCCGTCGGAGAGCTCGTACTGCTTGGCCAGCACATCGCACGCGTTGCGCACGTCGTCGGTGGTCACCGTGCGGATCGTGGCTTCCACATCGGCGCCGCGCTCGGCGAGTTCCTTGACCTGCGCGTCGTAGGCGTGGCCCTTCGACAGCGCCGCCTGGAAGATCGACGGGTTGGTGGTCACGCCGACCACCGACTTGGTGTCGATGAGTTCCTGGAGGTTTCCGGTCTGCAGCCGGTCCCTGGACAGGTCGTCGAGCCAGACGGACACACCTGCGGCGGCCAGTGCCGCCAGGTTCGGGTTCTGCGTCATGTCATCTTCTTTCGCTGGTCAGTTGGCGATGGTGCGTTCGGCGGCGGCCACCACGGCTTCGGGGGTGAAACCGAACTCGCGGAACAACGTCTTGTCGTCGGCGGACTCGCCGTAGTGCTCGATGGAGATGATCTCGCCGGTGTCGCCGACGAGCTTGTACCAGCTCTGCGCCACCGCGGCCTCGATCGCGACCCGGGCCGACACGTTCGGGGGCAGGACGCTGTCGCGGTACTCCTTGGGCTGGGACTCGAACCATTCGACACACGGCATGGACACCACGTGCGCGGTGATGTCCTTGTCCGCCAACAGCTTCTTGGCCTCGACGGCGACCTGCAGTTCCGAACCGGTCGCGATCAGGATCACGTCGGCGTCCTCGGCGGGCGTGCCGCCGCCGAGCACGTAGCCGCCGCGGGCCACGCCCTCGGCGCTGGTGCCCTCCAGCACCGGGACGCCCTGCCGGGTCAGGATGAACCCGACCGGGCCGCTGCCGTTGCCGCGGGCCACGATGCTGCGCCACGCGTAGGCGGTCTCGTTCGGGTCGCCGGGGCGCACCACCGACAGGTTCGGGATCGCGCGCAGCGCGGCCAGATGTTCGATGGGCTGGTGGGTGGGGCCGTCCTCACCCAGGCCGACCGAGTCGTGGGTCCAGATGTAGATGGTGTCGATGTCCATCAGCGACGCCAACCGCACCGCCGGGCGCATGTAGTCGGAGAACTGCAGGAACGTGCCGCCGAACGCGCGGGTCGGCCCGTGCAGCACGATGCCGGACAGGATCGAACCCATCGCGTGCTCGCGCACGCCGAAGTGCAGCACCCGGCCGTACCAGTCCGCAGTGAAATCGTTGGTCGAGATCGACGGCGGCCCAAAGGATTTGACGCCCTTGATGGTGGTGTTGTTGCTGCCGGCCAGATCCGCCGACCCGCCCCAGAGCTCGGGCAGCTTCGGCGCCACGTCGTTGAGCACCTGCCCGAACGCCGCGCGGGTGGCCACCGGCTTGGAGCCGGGCTCCCAGTACGTCAGGTCGGCGTCCCAGCCCTCCGGAAGCTCCTGGGCCTGCAGTCGGTCCAGCAGCGCCTTGCGCTCGGGCTCGCGCTCGGCCCACGCGTCGAAGTCGGTCTGCCACTTCTGGTGAGCTTCGCGGCCCCGGTCGACGAGCTTGCGGGTGTGGGCGATCACGTCGTCGGTGACCTCGAAGTTCTTCTCCGGGTCGAAGCCGAGGATCTTCTTGACCTCGGCCACCTCGTCGGCGCCGAGCGCCGAACCGTGCACGCCGCCGGTGTTCATCTTGTTCGGCGCCGGATAGCCGATGATCGTCCGGACCGAGATGAACGAGGGCTTGTCGGTGACCTTCTTCGCCTCGGCGATGGCTTGTTCGATGCCGACCACGTTCTCGCCGCCCTCGACCTCCTGGACGTGCCAGCCGTAGGCGCGGTAGCGGGCCGCGACGTCCTCGGACAGTGCGATGTCGGTGTCGTGCTCGATGGAGATGTGGTTCTTGTCGTAGAAGACGATCAGGTTGCCCAGCTGCTGGGTGCCGGCCAGCGAGGACGCCTCGCTGGTCACGCCCTCCTCGATGTCGCCGTCGGAGGCGATCACGTAGATGTAGTGGTCGAACGGGCTCTCGCCGGCGGGGGCGTCCGGGTCGAACAGGCCGCGCTCGTAGCGGGCGGCCATCGCCATCCCGACCGCCGAGGCCAGTCCCTGACCGAGCGGGCCGGTGGTGATCTCCACGCCGGGGGTGTGCCGGAACTCGGGGTGGCCCGGCGTCTTGGACTTGAACGTCCGCAGCGCCTCGATGTCGGAGAGCTCCAGGCCGAAGCCGCCCAGATAGAGCTGGATGTACAGGGTCAGGCTGGAGTGGCCGCAGGACAGGATGAAACGGTCCCGGCCGATCCAGTGCACATCGCTCGGGTCGTGGCGCATCTGGCGCTGGAACAGCGTGTAGGCCAGCGGGGCCAGGCTCATCGCGGTGCCGGGATGGCCGTTGCCGACCTTCTGCACGGCGTCGGCGGCCAGCACCCGGACGGTGTCGACCGCCCGCGAATCCAGATCCGTCCAGTCGTCCGGGTGGTTGGGCCGGGTGAGAGAGGTGATCTCTTCGATCGTGGTCACGACGCGTTGCTCCTTGGTTCGGCGGGGGTGTTGATCCGCTTCAACCACCCTAGTGTGGAACGCCGCGACCGCCGAGTTCATCCCCACATCCCCGGGAAACGACCCTGCAATTTCGGCGACCGGCGGACGCGGTCTACCATCCTCTGTAGTAGATGCCCCCTGGGGTTGCCGATAGTCGTTTGAGGAGTTGGTTGCGTGAGGATTCGCGAAGGCCACCTCGTCGGCGATGCCGCCAAGGGGCCGATCCGATTCCGTGACCGGTTCTTCGGCTACATCGGGCTGACCAAGCCACGGGTGATCGAGCTGTTGCTGGTCACCACGATCCCGGCGATGCTGCTGGCCGACCGCGGCACCATCGATCCGCTGCTGATCTTCAACACCCTGGTGGGCGGACTGCTGGCCGCGGCGGGTGCGAACACGCTGAACTGCGTCGCCGACGCCGACATCGACAAGAAGATGAAGCGCACCGAACGCCGGGCGCTGGCCCGCGCCACCGTGCCGCGCAGCCACGCGCTGGTCTTCGGTCTGGCGCTGTCGGTCACCTCGTTCTTCTGGTTGTGGTGGACCACCAACATGCTTTCGGCCCACCTGGCCGGCGCGACCATCGCGTTCTACGTGCTGGTCTACACGCTGCTGCTGAAGCGCCGCACGTCGCAGAACGTGGTGTGGGGCGGAGCGGCCGGCTGCATGCCGGTGATGATCGGCTGGTCCGCGGTGACCGGCACGATCCAGTGGCCCGCGCTGGTGATGTTCCTGATCATCTTCTTCTGGACGCCGCCGCACACCTGGGCGCTGGCGATGAAGTACAAAGAGGACTATCAGGCGGCCGGCGTGCCGATGCTGCCCGCGGTGGCCACCGAGCAGCAGGTCACCAAGCAGATCCTGATCTACACCTGGCTGACCGTCGCGGCCACGCTGGCGCTCGCGCTGGCCACCGGCTGGCTGTACGCGGCCGTGGCCATCGTCGCCGGCACCTGGTTCCTGGCGATGGCGCACCAGCTGTACGCCGGGGTGCGCCGCGGTGAGCCGGTCAAGCCTCTGAGGTTGTTCCTGCAGTCGAACAACTATCTGGCCGTGGTGTTCTGCGCGCTCGCGGTCGATTCGGCGCTCGCGCTGCCGACGCTGCTGCACCTGTAGGTCCCCGCCGTGTCCGAGCACGTCTCACCGGACAACTTCATCCGGGCCGAGAGCGACCTCTACTTCGGCAACGTCGTGCGCGACGGTGCGCTCGGGCAGTTCACCCACTTCCGGGACTTCGGGCCGCTGGACAACCAGCTGGTGGTGCGGCAGAACAGGGACACGCTCTACTCGGTGGGCGTCTTCGATCTGGACGCCGGACCCGTGACGGTCACGCTGCCGGATGCCGGCAACCGCTTCTGCTCACTACAGGTGATCACTCAGGACCACTACGTGCCCGAGGTGATCTACACCGCGGGCCGGCACACCTTCGACCGGGATCGGATCGGCACCCGCTACGTGATGCTCGCGTTGCGCATCCTGGTCGACCCGAACGATCCGGCAGACCTGGCCGCGGTGCATGCGCTGCAGGACGGCATCGCCGTCGAGCAGGAGTCGGCCGGGGCTTTCGAAGTACCCGACTGGGACCCGGTGAGCCAGAAAGCGGTGCGCGATGCGTTGATCGCGCTGTTCGCCACGCTTCCCGACAGCCGCGGCATGTTCGGCTCGGCCGGAGAGGTCGATCCGGTGCGCAGGCTGATCGGCGCCGCCGCGGCCTGGGGCGGCAACCCGGAACGCGACGCGCTGTATCTGACCGTGTCGCCGGACGCCAACGACGGGGCGACACCTCACCGGCTCACCGTGCACGACGTTCCCGTCGACGGGTTCTGGTCGGTCACCGTCTACAACGCCGAGGGCTACTTCACCCCGAACCCCGCCGACGCGTACTCGGTCAACAGCGTCACCGCGGTCAGGGACGCCGACGGTGCGGTCACCATCCAGTTCGGCGGCGCGGACCAGGCGACCAACCATCTGCCCGTCACGCCCGGCTGGAACTATCTGGTGCGGTTGTACCGTCCGCGCCAGGAGATCCTCGACGGGTCCTGGAGCTTCCCGACCGCCCAGCCGGTCTAGGGGATCAGCACCACCGAGCCGACCGTCTTGCGGCCCTGCAGATCGCGGTGGGCCTGCTCGGCTTCGCGCAGCGCGTACCGGTTGCTGATGGTGACCTCCAGGGTGCCGTCGGCGATCGCGGTGAGCAATTCGCCTGCGCGCCAAGCGAATTCGTCCGGGGTTCGGGTGTGGTGCGCCAGGGTCGGGCGGGTGAGGAAGACCGATCCGGCCGTGTTGAGCCGCTGCGGGTCGACGGGCGGAACCGGGCCGCTGGCGGCGCCGAACAGTGCCAGGGTGCCGCGGACGGCGAGGCTGGCCAGACTGGCTTCGAACGTCGACGCGCCGACGCCGTCGTACACCGCGGCGACCCCGTCACCGTCGGTGAGCTCGCGGATGCGCCGGCCGAAGTCCGCGGCACCTGCTTCGTCCTGGCCGGGGTAGTCGAGCACCTCGACCGCCCCGGCGCGGCGAGACAGCTCGGCCTTCTCGGGGGTGGACACGGTGGTGATGACCGACGCCGCCAGGCTGGTCGCCCACTGCGTCAGGATCAGGCCGACACCGCCGGCGCCGGCGTGGACCAGCAGCGCATCGCCCTGCTGCACCGGGTAGGTCGACTTGATCAAATAGTGCGCCGTCATGCCCTTCAACATCGCGGAGGCGGCCACCTCCGGCGTCACGCCGTCAGGCACATACGCGACGAAATCCGCAGGTGCCACTGCATATTCGGCGTAGGCGCCGAGTGCCTTGTCGGTCACCACGCGGTCGCCGACGTTCAGCGCCGCCACCTCGTCGCCGACGGCCTCGATGATGCCGCACACCTCGTTGCCGACGATGAACGGCACCTCGCGTGGGTACAGGCCGGACCGGAAGTAGGTGTCGATGAAGTTCACGCCGATGGCCTCGGCCCTGATCAGCACCTGATCGGGACCCGGGACGGGTTGGGGCTTCTCGACGAAGGACAGGACCTCGGGTCCGCCGGTCTCGGCGACTTCGATGACGTACATGGCGACCATCATGCCCCTCGCTAGGATCTGTGCTGCCATGAAACTGGAACGCCCCGACGTATTCCACCCGCGCATCGTGCTCGCCGGCTGCCCGGCGTTACCCGAGGGCGACGGTGACGACGCCGGCCTCGTCGCCGCGTTGCGGGCCCGCGGCCTGCATGCGCGGTGGTCGTCCTGGGACGATCCCGCCACCTTGGACGCCGACCTGGTGATCCTGCGCGCGGCGTGGGATTACACCGACCGGCTCGACGAGTTCCTCGACTGGACGCGCCAGGTCCCGCACCTGCTCAATGCGCCGCAGGTGGTGGCCTGGAACGCCGACAAGCGGTACCTGGCAGACCTGTCGGAGGCAGGGGTGCCGACGGTGCCCGGGGCGTTCTTCGCGCCGGGGGAGCAGGCGCACATCCCGTCCGGCGAGGTCGTGGTCAAGCCCGCGGTCGGTGCGGGTTCGGTTGGCGCGCAGCGGTTCACCGATCCGCAGCGGGCCCGTGCGCACGTCGATTCGCTGCACGCGCGCGGCCGCACCGCGCTGGTGCAGCCCTACGACGAACGGATCAGCGCCGGGGAGACCGCGCTGGTGTTCCTCGGCGGTGCGCAGTCGCATGCGTTCACCAAGGGCCCGATGCTGCCGCCGCCGGGGGAGTCGCCCGCACTCGACGAATCCGGCACCTACGCCGAGGAACGGCTGCAGGCGGCCGACCCCGATTTCGAGCTGTGGGACCTCGGGCACGCCGCGCTGGCCGCGGCGGCAGACCGGTGCGGTCTGCAGGCCTCGGAGCTGCTCTATGCCCGGGTCGACATCATCGGCGGGGGCGACGACCCGCGGCTGCTGGAACTGGAACTGATCGAGCCGTCACTGGGCTGGCGTCAGCTCGTCGGGCCCGAGCGCAGCCGGCAGGAGCGCCGGTTCGCGCTCGCGGTCGAGTCAGCGCTGGAGCGGTTCGGGCTCGGCCCGTTCGCGCATCGACGCCCATAGCGCCGCAGTCGCCGCCGTGCAGGCCGCCGCACCCGCGACGTGCAGGGCCACCAACGCCTCGGGCACCCCGGTGAAGAACTGGATGGTGCCCAGCAGGCCCTGCGCGGCGACCAGCACGACCACCACAGCGAGCCGTTTCATCACGTCGCGGGACGCGCGTGCGGTCAGCAGGCCGAAGCCCAGACCCACCAGCAGCGACAGATACGCCACCAGCAGTGACGAGTGCATGTGCACCAGCGTGGTGATCTCGACCTCCAGCCGGGGCACCGGCCGGTCCGGGCTCTTGTCCCCGGCGTGCGGGCCGGCCCCTGTCACCATGGTTCCGGTGACCAGTACCGCGGCCAGCGTCAGCGCCGACAGCACGGTCAGCTGCCGCAGCGGCTTCGGCACCCGCGTGACGACCACACCGTCGTCCGGCTCGCCGATCTTGACGAAGAGCAGCACGGCGAGCCAGACCATGGCCATCGACACCAGCAGGTGGACCGCCACGGTCCACCACAGCAGTCCGGTGAGCACGGTGATGCCGCCGATGATCGCCTGCGCCACCGTCGACGCCGGCATCAGCCACGCGTAGACCAGCACCTCGCGACGGCGCCGGGCGCGGGTGACCGCCAGCACCGCGGCGGCCGCGGTGAGCACCACCAGGAAGGTCAGCAGGCGGTTGCCGAACTCCACGGCCTGGTGGATGCCGGCGACTTCGGCGTGCGGGACCGGGGTGAAGCTGCCGGGGAAGCACTGCGGCCAGGTCGGGCAGCCGAGGCCGGACGCGGTGACGCGCACGATCGCTCCGGTGACGGCGATGCCGCCCTGGGTCAGGATCACGGCCGCGGCGATGAGACGCTGTACCCGAAGGCTCGGCTCGGGAAGCAGATCGACGAGCCGCAGGAAAAGTCGTCCGACGGGCACGCTCCGATGGTAGAGCCTCGGTAACTACACCTCGTAGTAGGGGCGGGTGACCGGGATCATGCCCTCCGGCGAACTGCTCAGGTGAAGCGGAACCAGCGCAGCGCGCACAGCGCCGCGACGGCGCCCCACACGGCCAGCACGGCCAGGCCGAGCCAGTCCACCGACAGCGTCATCGCCTGCGACAGCGCCTCGGTCAACGCGCCCGACGGGGTCAGCCGCGCCACCCACTGCACGGCCGAGGGCACCATGCCGCCCTCCAGCGTGAGCGCGCCCAGAGCGGCGAAGACGAACCAGAGCAGGTTCGCCAACGCGAGCACGATCTCGGCGCGCAGCGTGCCGCCGAGCAGCAGACCCAGCGCCGCGAAGACCACCGTGCCCAGCGCGATGATCGCCGCGCCGAGCGCCAGGCCCGCCAGCGGAGGTCGCCAGCCGAGCGCGAACCCGATGGCCCCGAACAGGATCGACTGCAGGATGACCACGGTGATCACCGCCAGCGACTTGCCGGCGATGATGCCCCACACCGGCAGCGCGGTCGCCCCGAGTCGCTTCAGCGCCCCGTAGCGGCGGTCGAACGCGACCGCGATCGCCTGACCGGTGAACGCCGTGGAGATCACCGCGAGCGCCATGATGGCCGGCACGAACGTCCCCGCGCGGTCCGGTCCGAAGGAGCCCAGCGGCAGCAGGGTCAGCCCGACCAGCAGCGTGATCGGGATGAACATGGTCAGCAGCAGCTGCTCGCCGTTGCGCAGCAGCAGCCGCAGCTCCAGGCTGGACTGCGCGCGCAGCATCTTCGGGATCGGGGCCGGGCGCGGGTCGGGGGTGAAGGTGCCCGGCGCGAACCGGTTGGCGCTGGTCATTTCCGTAGCTCCCGCCCGGTGAGTTCGAGGAAGACGTCTTCCAGGCTGCGCTGCTCCACCCGCATGTCGGTGGCCAGCACGTCCAGCCGCGCGCACCATGCGGTGACGGTGGCCAGCACCTGCGGGTCGATGTGGCCCTCGACCAGGTACTCGCCCGGCGCGGTCTCAGCCGCCCGGTAGTCCTCGGGCAGCGCGGCGACCAGCAGCGACAGATCGAGCATCCGGGGAGCGCGGAAGCGCAACTGGTTCTCCGCGCCGCTGCGCATCAGCTCGGCCGGGGTTCCGGTGGCGACGGCCGCACCGTGGTCGATGATCAGAATCCGGTCGGCCAGTTCCTCGGCCTCCGCGAGTTGGTGGGTGGTCAGCACCACCGTCACCCCGTCGCGGCGCAACGCGTCGATCAACTCCCACACCACGATCCGCGCGTGTGCGTCCATGCCGGCGGTCGGTTCGTCGAGAAACACCAGTTCGGGACGGCCCACCACCGCGCAGGCGAGCGCGAGCCGCTGCTGCTGCCCGCCGGAGAGCCGACGGTAGGTGGTGCGCGCCGAATCGGTCAGTCCCAGCGTGTCCAGCAGCCACTTCGGGTCCAGCGGATCGGCGGCGTAGGAGGCGACGAGATCGAGCATCTCGCCGGCCCGGGCCGCCGGATAGGCGCCGCCGCCCTGCAGCATCACCCCGGTGCGGGCGCGCACCTGGGCGTTGTCGGCGACCGGGTCGAGGCCCAGGATCCTGATCGAACCGGAGTCGGGCTTGAGGAAGCCCTCGCACATCTCGACGGTCGTCGTCTTGCCCGCGCCGTTGGGGCCCAGCAGCGCGAAGACCTCGGCGGCCTGAACATCGAGGTCGAGGGAGTCCACAGCGGTCGTCGCCCCGTACTTCTTGCTGACCCCGCGTAACTGGACGGGGGCCGACGAGCGCTCGCGGGAGGAGCCGAGGGCACCGGACGGCGGGGAGGTCACGGGGACTCAGCGTAGGCGTCGGGCTTGGGGCTCGGTGGCGGCGGTGGCGCTGACGGGTCATCCGCAGGCTCCTCCGCCCGCACCCGCCACGGCAACCTGCGGTAGGTCAGCGTCATCAGGATGAGCAGGATCACCGTGCTGGCCACGGTGGCCATCGCGATCTGGAACAGCGTGAACCTGTCTCCGTTGGCGGTGGGGCCGAAGATGCCGACGATCAGCGTGACGGCGATGGCCGCGGCGCGGAACCGCGGCCGGGTGGCCCAGGTGGCCAGCGGGATGATGGCCCACAGCACGTACCAGGGCTGCACGACCGGGAAAAGCAGCAAGGTGGCGCCGAGCGCAACGCCGAGCCCGCCGACCGGGTGCAGCCGGCCCCGCAACACGGCGAACAGCAGCCACAGCACGATGACCGCGATCAACGTCACACCCATCGCGCGGGTCAGCGCCAGCACCGCGGTGGTGTGGTCGCCGAGTCCGAGCAGAATCCCGACCTGGCCCGTGCCCAGCGCCAGCAGTGTCGGCGGGGACATCCAGCTGCGCACCACGTTGGCGGTGCCGAGGGTGAACAACCAGCCGAAGCCGAGCCCGCTGGCCCAGCCGATCAGCGCCATCACCGCCAGCGACACCAGCCCCAGCGAGGTGCTCGCGACCAGGAAGGCCTTGACCGTCCCGCCCCAGCGGTTGGCCAGGGCCATCGCGACGAAACCGAGCGCGAGCAGCGAGGGCAGCTTCACCTGCGAGGACAGCGTGATCAGCACCGCGCCGGCGATCAGCATCGCCAGCGGATACCAGCGGAGCCACTCCTCGCGGCCGTGCGGCCAGGTCAGGGGCCGGGGGATCAGTGGCGTGGCGGCGTCGACCCCGCGCAGCGCCAACTCGGTGCCGGCCAGCATCAGCCCCAGCATCAGCGCCTCGTTGTGGATGCCGGCCACCAGGTGCATGAACAGCAGCGGGTTGGCCGGGCCCAGCCACAGCGCGCTGACCTCGGCGACACCGCAGCGGCGTGCCAGGCGCGGGGTGGCCCAGACGATCAGGCCGACGCCCAGCAACACGACGAGGCGGTGGAAGAGCACGGCCTCGACGATGTTCTCCCCGGTCAGGCGCGAGATGCCGCGTCCGATCCACAGGAACAGGGGTCCGTAGGGGGCGGGGGTCTCCCGCCACATGCTCGGCACCGACAGCGTGAACACATGGTCCAGACCCAGCCCGGTCGCTGGGCCCACCTCGTAGGGATCGTTGCCCTGCAGGGAGATCTCGCTCTGCGCCAGGTAGGAGTAGACGTCCTTGCTGTACATCGGCGGGGCGAGAAGCAGGGGTAACGCCCACAGCATCAGCGTGCGGTCGAGTTGGCTGCGCGTCATCTTCCGCGGACCGAGCGCGAAGCGGCCGAGCATCAGCCATGCCAGCGTCATCATCACCGCGCCGGTGGTGGTCATGGTCAGCGACACCGTCTGGATCCGCGACGGCAGGTTGAGCAGTCGGACGCCGAACGTGGGGTCCTGCACGACCGGCCGCGCTCCCGCGCCGAGGGCGCCGATCGCCATCAGCACGGTGCCGGTGGCGCCGAAGAGCCGGGTGCGCCGCATCGCGACGAACTCGGCGGCGTTCAGTGGGTTGCCGACGGTCCGCTCGTCGCCGTGCAAGCGCGCGATCGACGAGCTGAGAGAGTGTCGGCGGGCTGCCACGATGGCAGCGTAGCGGGCGGATATTCCCCGGCGGCCGGGGTGACGGCATGTGAGAAACGCGACGGTCCGGCTAAGGGTGCCCTTGGTGGACCAGGTCAGGGAATTGCGTCACACTGGTGTTGTGAAAATCCGTCCGCAGAGTTCGGAGGCGCCTGTCTCGGCGTCCCCGCATGCTGCCGACGGTCACACCAGGGGAGCGATCATCAAGTTGCTGCTCGAATCGGGTCCGATCACCGCGGGCCGGATCGGGGAGCGGCTCGGGCTGTCCGCCGCGGGTGTGCGCAGACATCTCGACGCGCTCATCGACGCCGGTGAGGCCCAGGCCAATGCCGCGGCTGCCTGGCAGCACGCGGGCCGGGGCAGACCGGCCAAGCGCTACCAGCTCACCGCGGCCGGCCGGGCGAAACTCGAGCACACCTACGACGATCTCGCCTCGGCGGCCATGCGCCAACTCCGGGAGATCGGCGGGGACGACGCGGTGCGCACGTTCGCCCGTCGCCGCATCGAAACGATCCTGGCCGGAGTTGACCCGGTCGGCGAGGCGGCCTCCGACGGTGACATCGAGGCCGCCGCCGACGGGATCGCCGAGGCGTTCAGCAGCGCCGGGTATGCGACCACCACCGCCAGGGTGGGCGGTCCGCTGCGCGGCGTACAGATCTGCCAGCATCATTGCCCGGTCTCGCACGTCGCCGAGCAGTTCCCCGAGTTGTGTGAGGCCGAACAGCAGGCGATGTCCGAGGTGCTGGGCACGCACGTGCAACGGCTCGCGACCATCGTCAACGGCGACTGTGCCTGTACCACCCACGTGCCGCTGGTACCGGCCGAACGCTGACAACGACCGCTGAACAACGGACAACACGAATCTTCGGCACACAGCCCGCGCCGAAGCCACTACAGAGCAAAAGGAGTGTGTCGCAATGACACTCACACCGGAGGTCAAGCCGGAGACGCTGACCCAGGAAGAGGCCATCGCCTCGCTGGGCAAGTACGGCTACGGCTGGGCCGACTCCGACGTCGCGGGCGCCAGCGCGCAGCGCGGGCTGTCCGAAGCGGTGGTCCGCGACATCTCGGCGAAGAAGAGCGAGCCCGAGTGGATGCTCGACGTCCGCCTCAAGGCGCTGCGCACCTTCGACAAGAAGCCGATGCCGAACTGGGGCTCCGATCTCGACGGCATCCATTTCGACAACATCAAATACTTCGTGCGCTCCAGTGAGAAGCAGGCCGCCACCTGGGACGACCTGCCCGAGGACATCAAGAACACCTACGACAAACTCGGCATCCCCGAGGCCGAGAAGCAGCGCCTGGTCTCCGGTGTCGCCGCCCAGTACGAGTCCGAGGTCGTCTACCACTCGATCCGTGAGGACCTCGAGGCCCAGGGCGTCATCTTCCTCGACACCGACACCGCGCTCAAAGAGCACCCGGAACTGTTCAAGCAGTACTTCGGCACCGTGATCCCGGCGGGCGACAACAAGTTCTCCGCGCTGAACACCGCGGTGTGGTCGGGCGGCTCGTTCATCTACGTCCCCAAGGGCGTACACGTGGACATCCCGCTGCAGGCCTACTTCCGGATCAACACCGAGAACATGGGTCAGTTCGAGCGGACGCTGATCATCGTCGACGAGGATGCCTACGTGCACTACGTCGAGGGGTGTACCGCGCCGATCTACAAGAGCGACTCGCTGCACAGCGCCGTCGTGGAGATCATCGTCAAGCCGGGCGGCCGCTGCCGCTACACGACCATCCAGAACTGGTCGAACAACGTGTTCAACCTGGTCACCAAGCGTGCGCGCGCCGAGGCCGGCGCGACCATGGAGTGGGTCGACGGCAACATCGGATCCAAGGTCACGATGAAGTACCCGGCCGTGTGGATGACCGGTGAGCACGCCAAGGGCGAGGTGCTCTCGGTGGCGTTCGCCGGCGAGGGCCAGCATCAGGACACCGGGGCGAAGATGCTGCACCTGGCGCCCAACACCTCGAGCAACATCGTGTCCAAGTCAGTCGCCCGCGGCGGCGGGCGTGCGTCCTACCGGGGCCTGGTCCAGATCAACAAGGGCGCGCACGGATCCCGCTCCAGCGTCAAATGCGATGCGCTGCTGGTCGATTCCATCAGCCGCTCCGACACCTACCCGTACGTCGACATCCGCGAGGACGACGTCACGATGGGGCACGAGGCCACGGTGTCCAAGGTCAGCGAGGATCAGATGTTCTATCTGATGAGCCGCGGTCTGACCGAGGACGAGGCCATGGCCATGGTGGTGCGCGGCTTCGTCGAGCCGATCGCCAAGGAGCTCCCGATGGAGTACGCGTTGGAGCTCAACCGGCTGATCGAGCTGCAGATGGAAGGGGCCGTGGGTTAGTGAGCAACGACCTGACCACCGCGGTCGAGGGTGCCAAGAAGACAGGCTCGGTACTCAACCTGAACAAGGGCGAGCTGTTCTCCTCGTTCGACGTCAACGCCTTCGAGGTGCCCGGCGGCCGTGACGAACTGTGGCGGTTCACCCCGCTCAAGCGGCTCCGCGGGCTGCACGACGGCTCAGCCGTCGCGACCGGCAAGGCGGGCATCACCGTCACCGAACGTCCCGGCGTCACGGTCGAGACCGTGACCCGCGGCGACGAGCGCCTCGGGCAGGCCGGGGTGCCGTCGGACCGGGTTGCCGCGCAGGCGTTCTCGGCGTTCGAGTCGGCGACCGTCGTGACCGTCGCGCGCGACACCGAGGTCGCCGAGCCGATCGAGATCGTCGTCACCGGACCCGGTGTGGACCAAGTCGCCTACGGGCACCTGCAGATCCGCGTCGAGGAACTGTCGCGTGCGATCGTCGTCGTCGACCTGCGCGGAAGCGGGGTCTACGCCGACAACGTCGAGATCATCGTGGGTGACTCGGCCGGCCTCGGGGTCATCTGGATCGCCGACTGGGCCGACGACACCGTCCATGTCAGCGCCCACCACGCCCGGCTCGGCAAGGACGCGGTGCTCGGGCACGTCAACGTCACCCTGGGCGGCGACGTGGTGCGGACCACGGCCACCGTGCGCTACGACGCGCCCGGCGGCGAGGCCAAGATGCTGGGCACCTACTTCGCCGACGACGGACAGCACTTCGAATCGCGCCTGCTGGTTGACCATTCGCAGCCCAACTGCAAATCCGACGTGCTGTACAAGGGTGCGCTGCAAGGCGATCCGGACTCGAAGAAGCCCGACGCGCACACGGTGTGGATCGGTGACGTGCTGATCCGCGCCGAGGCCACCGGCACCGACACCTTCGAGGTGAACCGCAACCTGGTGCTCACCGACGGTGCGCGTGCCGACTCGGTGCCGAACCTGGAGATTGAGACCGGCGAGATCGTCGGCGCCGGACACGCCAGTGCCACCGGCCGTTTCGACGACGAGCAGTTGTTCTACCTGCGGGCCCGGGGCATTCCCGAGGCCCAGGCCCGTCGCCTGGTGGTGCGCGGCTTCTTCAACGAGATCATCGCGAAGATCGCCGTCCCCGCCGTGCGCGAGCGCCTGACCGAAGCCATCGAACGAGAACTAGCAATCACGGAATCGAGAACCTCCTAACCATGACCACACTGGAAATCAAGGACCTGCACGCCTCGGTCTTCACGCCCGAGGGCGAGGAAGTCCCGATCCTCAAAGGCGTGAACCTGACCGTCAAGTCGGGCGAGACCCACGCCGTGATGGGCCCCAACGGATCCGGCAAGTCGACGCTGTCCTACGCGATCGCCGGCCATCCCAAGTACACCGTCACCTCGGGGTCGATCACCCTCGACGGCGCCGACGTGCTGGAGATGAGCATCGACGAGAGGGCGCGCGCAGGGCTGTTCCTGGCGATGCAGTATCCCGTCGAGGTGCCCGGTGTTTCGATGTCGAACTTCCTGCGCACCGCGGCGACGGCCGTGCGCGGCGAAGCGCCCAAGCTGCGGCACTGGGTCAAGGAAGTCAAGGCCGCGATGGGCGACCTGGACATCGACCCGTCGTTCGGCGAGCGCAGCGTCAACGAGGGTTTCTCCGGCGGCGAGAAGAAGCGGCACGAGATCCTGCAGCTCGGCCTGCTCAAGCCCAAGATCGCGATCCTCGACGAGACCGACTCCGGTCTGGATGTCGACGCGCTGCGCGTCGTCAGCGAAGGCGTGAACCGGTTCAAGGAAGCCGAGAACGCCGGTGTCCTGCTGATCACGCACTACACCCGTATCCTGCGCTACATCCAGCCGCAGTACGTGCACGTGTTCTACGAGGGCCGGATCATCGAGTCGGGCGGGCCCGAGCTGGCCGACCAGCTCGAAGAGAACGGTTACGAGCGTTTCACGCAGGCTGCCGCCGCAGGGGCCTGACGTGACGACGTCGGCACAGGCGCTCGACGCCGCCGAGGTGGCCAGGGTCAGGGCGGACTTCCCGATCCTGAGCCGGGTGATGCGCGGCGGGAACCGGTTGGCGTATCTCGATTCCGGGGCGACCTCGCAGAAACCGCTTGCCGTGCTCGACGCCGAGCGTGACTTCCTGCTCACCTCCAACGGTGCGGTCCACCGCGGCGCGCACCAGTTGATGGAGGAGTCCACCGACGCCTACGAGCAGGGCCGGGAGGACATCGCCGCGTTCGTGGGCGCCGACTCCGACGAGCTGGTGTTCACCAAGAACGCGACCGAAGCCATCAATCTGGTCGCGTACGCGCTGGGCGACAAGCGGTTCGAGCACGCGGTCGGGCCGGGCGACGTCATCGTCACCACCGAGTTGGAGCACCACGCCAATCTGGTGCCGTGGCAGGAGCTGGCGCAGCGTACCGGGGCGACGTTGAAATGGTTCGGTGTCACCGACGACGGCCGCATCGATCTCGACTCGCTCGAGCTCGACGCCAACGTCAAAGTCGTGGCGTTCAGCCATCATTCGAATGTGACCGGCGCGGTGGCCCCGGTGGCGGAGCTGGTTGCGCGGGCCCGTGCGGTCGGTGCGCTGGTGCTGCTGGACGCTTGCCAGTCGGTGCCCCACCAGCCGGTGGACTTCCACGCGCTGGGTGTCGACTTCGCGGCATTCTCCGGGCACAAGATGCTGGGACCCACCGGCATCGGTGTGCTCTACGGGCGGCGCGAACTGCTGGCCGCGATGCCGCCGTTCCTGACCGGCGGCTCGATGATCGAGACGGTCACGATGGAAGCCACCACCTATGCTCCCGCACCGCAGCGATTCGAGGCGGGCACCCCGATGACCTCCCAGGTGGTCGGGCTGGCCGCGGCCGCAAGGTATCTGGACGCGCTGGGCATGCCCGCCGTCGCCGAACACGAGCGGGAACTGGTGGCCGCGGCGCTGGCCGGCCTCGCCGAGATCGACGGTGTCCGCGTCATCGGCCCGACCACGATGGACGACCGCGGTTCGCCGGTGTCGTTCGTGGTCGACGGTGTGCACGCGCACGACGTCGGGCAGGTGCTCGACGACGACGGCGTCGCGGTGCGCGTCGGTCACCACTGCGCGTGGCCGCTGCATCGCCGGTTCGGCATCGCCGCCACCGCGCGCGCGTCCTTCGCGGTGTACAACACCGTCGAGGAGGTGGATCGGCTCGTGGCCGGCGTGCGCAGGGCCGTCGACTTCTTCGGTTCGGCGGGCAGGAGCGAAGCGACCCGGGGATCAGGGTGAGGGACTGACGGATGCGGCTGGAGCAGATCTACCAGGAAGTGATCCTGGATCACTACAAACATCCGCACCACCGCGGTCTGCGGGAGCCGTTCGACGCCGAGGTGCACCATGTGAACCCCACCTGTGGTGACGAGGTGACCCTGAGGGTGGCGCTGTCCGAGGACGACGAAACCGTCACCGACGTCTCCTACGACGGTCAGGGGTGTTCGATCAGCCAGGCGTCGACGTCGGTGCTCACCGACCAGGTGATCGGTCAGACGGTCGGGGATGCGCTCAAGACGGTGGCGGCGTTCTCAGAGATGGTGTCGTCGCGCGGCAAGGTGGACGGGGACGAGGACGTGATCGGTGACGGCATCGCGTTCGCCGGCGTCGCGAAGTACCCGGCGCGCGTGAAGTGCGCGTTGCTGGGCTGGACGGCTTTCAAAGCGGCAGTGGCGGAGGCCTACGGGCCCGAGAATTCCGAGGAGATTTCATGACTGACACGGCACACGAGGGCGCAGCGAGCCCGGAATCGGCAGAGCCGAACGACCAACTGATCGCCGAACTGGAGGAGGCGATGCGTGACGTCGTCGATCCGGAACTCGGCATCAACGTCGTCGACCTGGGCCTGGTCTACGGCATCAACCTGGAGAGCAGCGATGCCGGTCCGGTCGCATTGATCGACATGACCCTGACGTCGGCGGCGTGCCCGCTGACCGACGTCATCGAGGACCAGTCCCGCACGGCGCTGGTCGGCGCCGGCCTGGTCGACGAGATCAAGATCAACTGGGTGTGGAATCCGCCGTGGGGCCCGGACAAGATCACCGATGACGGCCGCGAACAACTGCGGGCTCTCGGCTTCACCGTCTGAGTTTTCTCGGTCTCCGTAACGCCTGCCCGGCTTGCCCTTTCCGCGTAGGCAAATTTGGTCGTGCGTCCCGCTGGCGCCCGCGCGCGCGGGAAATGCCTCTCCGTGGGTGACGTGCTGCTCGCCCAGCTCCGGATCTCGCATGCCCTGGCAAATTCTCCTCTGTGCGCCGAAACGGCTGTGTCGGTGACGTGACGGCTGCGCTGCCGCTGTCCCGGGCCGCTCGGCAATCCCTGCCCGATGCGATTTCGGTCGAAAACACGCGCGCCCGTTGATGGTTCGCTAACGTTTGCTCCGCACACCGCGATAGCTGTGAGGGGGCTGTTGAGACTGTGTCTTGATAGTCCTCGGCTAAGCAATTGCATTAGCTCATCACTGTGCGCGGAGCGCTGGCTCGACCATCTTCACTGTGCTTGCTGTTTCCCGCCACGAGAACGGATCCGCAATGGGCAACGGTCGCCGCACTCGGGCGCGCACACGCGTCCGCAAACACTGGCTGGCCGGCGGGGTGATGGCCGCCGGACTCGGCGCCGCGATGATCACCGGCGCCGCCACCGCATCGGCGGGCGCAGACGCGGACACGTCGCCGAGCACCTCGGCGTCGGCGGCAGCCGGAGGCGCCCCAAGCAGCGGCGCCGCCACCGACACCAGGGACACCGAGGACACCCGAGACACCGCGGACGAGACCCCGGGCGACGCCGGAGACCCGGACGCCGACGACGCCGACGACACCGAGGACGCCGACGACGCCGACGGCGCCGGCGACACCGAGGACGGCGACGCCGACGACGCCGAGGATGGCGACGACGAGGCGTCGGCCGACCCTGTCGAGGAAGTACCCGCCGACCCTGCCGACGAAGTACCCGCCGACCCTGCCGACGAAGTACCCGCCGAATCTGCCGAGGAAGCGCCCGCCGGGCCCGCCGACCAGGATGCGCACGACGGCACCGAAACCGAAGCGCCGGGAGCAGAGGCCACCGACGACGTCCGCCGGGACCGCAACGGTGGCTCGGCCCGGGTGACACCCGAGCCCGCGGAGTCCGCCGGACCCGTCGTCGAAACCGTCGCACTGCGCACCGCTGCTGTCGAGGTCGATCCGGTGCTCGTCGCCGCGGCCACCAGCACCGAGGTGACGTGGGGGTCGATGATCGTCGACTGGTTGTACTCCATCGGCATCCGTAGCAAGAAGATGGGCACCGACTGGCTCGCCATCCCGGTGTCGAAAGCCGCGCAGGCGCGGTGGCTGGTCCGGCGGTCACTGATCTACCGCAACGTGGTGATCCCGCAGCCGAATCCACCGTCGAACCCGAAGCCGTTGTGGGAGACCAACTTCTCCAGCATGGAGGAGGCACTCCGCTACTGGGGTCTGCAGACCGGGCGGTGGGGACAGTCGGCGGGGGAGAACCAGTACTACACCGACGGCGACAACGTCTACATCGACGCGGACGGGAACCTGGTCATCGAGGCGCGCAGAGAGGCCACCCCGGACGGGCTCGGCGCACCGCACAACTACACCTCGGCGCGCGTGGTGACGATGGGTAAGCAGTCCATCGGGGTGGGAACCCGTGTGGTGGCGCGCATCCAGATGCCCGTCACCAAAGGGGTGCTGCCGGCGTTCTGGTCGGTCGGACTCGAACCCGGCCACGAATACGACTGGCCGCGCCAGGGCGAGATCGACATCGTCGAGATCCCCGGCATGGGCACCCCGGATTCACGTTCCACCTGGACCGGCAACATCCACGGACCGGCCGCGGGCAACAACGGGGTCGACGTCAAGCTGCACGGGGTGGACGCCGACCTCGGCGTCGACCTGTCGCAGGGCTTTCACGACTACGGCATGGATTGGCACGCGGACCGCATCATCTGGCATGTCGACGGTGTCGAGGTAGGCCGGATCACCAAGGTGCAGTACGAGGCGCTCGGCGGGGACTGGACGCCGTTCTCCGGCGCCTGGGATCACTATCTGATCCTCAACGTCGCCGTCGGCAACCCGTGGACCGGGGATCCGAGCCCGACCGCGCCGTTCCAGGCGCAGATGAAGGTGGACTGGGTGAAAGCCTACTCTCTGTAGCAGGCACCACTCCGTTGCAGGAACACACCATTCGACAGGAACGTTGAGGTAACCGTGGCTACTCAAGACATCACCGCAGAAGAGTTCAACGACACCATCAACGACAACGAGATCGTCCTGGTGGATTTCTGGGCGTCGTGGTGCGGACCGTGCAAGGCGTTCGCCCCCACGTTCGCGTCGTCGTCGGAGAAGCATCCCGACGTCGTCTACGCGAAGGTGGACACCGAGGCCGAACAGCAGCTCGCCGCAGCGGCCGACATCCGTTCGATCCCGACGCTGATGGCGTTCAAGAAGGGCAAGCTGGTGTTCAACCAGGCGGGCGCGCTGCCGCCGGCCGCGCTGGAGGACCTGGTCCAGAAGATCAAGGAATTCGACATCGACGCCGCCGTCGCCGCGCAGGACAGCGCTCAGGACTGACCCTCGCGTTAGTGTGCTTGCCGTGACCGGTGGTGACGGCTTCGTGCAGGTGGAACATCCGCGACCCGGCGTCGCCCTGGTGACGCTGAACCGTCCGGAGCGGATGAACTCGATGGCGTTCGACGTGATGGTCCCGCTCAGGACCGCACTGGATCAGATCACCCACGACAACGACGTCCGCGTCGTGGTGCTGACCGGGGCGGGCGCCGGATTCTCCTCCGGCGCGGACCACAAGTCGGCGGGTTCGGTGCCCCACGTGGACGGTCTGACCCGGCCCTCGTTCGGCCTCAGGTCGATGGAGGTGCTCGACGACGTCATCCTGGCGCTGCGCAAGCTGCACCAGCCGGTGATCGCGGCGGTCAACGGCGCCGCGATCGGCGGCGGGCTGTGCCTGGCGCTGGCTGCCGACATCCGGGTGGCCGCCAACGATGCGTACTTCCGGGCTGCGGGCATCAACAACGGGTTGACGGCCAGCGAACTGGGGCTGAGCTATCTGCTGCCGCGTGCCATCGGCTCGTCGCGGGCGTTCGAGATCATGCTCACCGGTCGCGACGTCGACGCCGAGGAGGCCGAGCGCATCGGTCTGGTGTCCAAGCGGGTTCCGCGGGCCGAACTGCTGTCGACCTGTTACGAGATGGCCGAGCGCATCGCCGGCTACTCGCGACCGGGGGTCGAGCTGACCAAGCGCACGTTGTGGGGCGGGCTGGACGCCGGGTCGCTGGAGGCTCACATGCAGGCCGAAGGCCTCGGCCAGCTCTACATCCGGCTGCTGACGAGCAATTTCGAGGAGGCGGTGGCGGCCCGCAAGGAGAAGCGTCCGCCGCGCTTCACCGACGACCGGTAGCGTCGCCGCATTAACGATTGGCCTCAGGCCAGCCGGAGCCATTAGCCTTCCATAAGTCATCCACGGCATGGGCTGGGGTTCAGCCCCGTCATGCCTATCAGTTTTCAGGAGCATCAGCGTGATCACCGCCACGGACCTCGAGGTCCGCGCAGGAGCGCGCACGCTTCTCTCCATCGAAGGTTCGGCGCTGCGGGTGCAGCCCGGCGACCGCATCGGCCTGGTCGGCCGCAACGGCGCGGGCAAGACGACGACGATGCGCATCCTCGCGGGGGAGGGCGAACCGTACGCCGGGTCGGTGACCCGCACGGGTGAGGTCGGCTACCTGCCGCAGGACCCCAAAGAGGGCGACCTCGACATGCTGGCCCGCGACCGGGTGCTGTCGGCGCGCGGCCTGGACACCCTTCTCTCGGACCTGGAGAAGCAGCAGGCGTTGATGGCCGAGGTCGCCGACGACGCCGCCCGCGACAAGGCGGTCCGCCGCTACGGCCAGTTGGAAGAGCGGTTCGCCGCGCTCGGCGGGTATGCCGCCGAAAGCGAAGCGGGCCGCATCTGCGCGAGCCTCGGCCTGCCCGACCGGGTCCTCACCCAGCCGCTGCGCACGCTGTCCGGTGGTCAGCGCCGTCGCGTCGAGCTGGCCCGGATCCTGTTCGCGGCGTCGGACACCGGTTCAGGGTCGGACACCACACTCCTGCTCGACGAGCCGACCAACCACCTCGACGCTGACTCGATCAGCTGGCTGCGCAGCTTCCTGCAGAACCACAGCGGCGGGCTCGTCGTGATCAGCCACGACGTCGACCTGCTCGCCGATGTCGTGAACCGGGTGTGGTTCCTCGACGCGGTCCGCGGTGAGGCCGACGTCTACAACATGGGCTGGCAGAAATACCTTGACGCCCGTGCCACCGACGAGCAGCGGCGTCGCCGCGAGCGCGCCAACGCCGAGAAGAAGGCGGGCGCGCTGCGGGCGCAGGCCGCCAAGATGGGTGCCAAGGCCACCAAAGCCGTTGCGGCCCAGAACATGCTGCGCCGAGCCGAGCGGATGATCGCCGAGCTGGACGCCGAGCGGGTGGCCGACAAGGTGGCCCGGATCAAGTTCCCGACCCCCGCACCGTGCGGCAAGACCCCGCTGGTCGCCAAGGGTCTGACCAAGACGTACGGCTCGCTGGAGATCTTCAGCGGGCTGGACCTGGCCATCGACCGCGGTTCCCGCGTCGTCGTGCTCGGGCTCAACGGTGCGGGTAAGACCACGCTGCTGCGGCTGCTGGCCGGGGTGGAGACTGCCGACGCCGGCGGGCTCGAACCCGGGCACGGACTCAAGATCGGGTACTTCGCTCAGGAGCACGACACGCTCGACAACCTGGCCACGGTGTGGGAGAACATCCGCTCGGCCGCCCCCGACACCGGGGAGCAGGATCTGCGGGGCCTTCTGGGCGCGTTCATGTTCACCGGTCCGCAGCTCGACCAGCCCGCGGGCACGCTGTCGGGCGGCGAGAAGACCCGCCTCGCGCTTGCCGGCCTCGTCGCGTCGACGGCGAACGTGCTGCTGCTCGACGAGCCGACGAACAACCTGGACCCCGCGTCGCGCGAACAGGTGCTCGACGCGCTGCGCAGCTACCAGGGCTCGGTGGTGCTGGTAACCCACGATCCCGGCGCCGCCGAAGCGCTCAACCCGCAGCGGGTGCTGTTGCTGCCCGACGGCACCGAGGACTTCTGGTCCGACGACTACCGCGACTTGATCGAACTGGCCTGAGAATTCACGTTTACCCCTGTGTCAAGGGTCACCCCGTTGGGTATGCGGTCGCTACATCCGTGCACTGCATGCGGGGAAGGCGCGAACGTGAAGAAAAACGGCAAGTCGAGAGATCAGCTGATGAATGAGTTGCGCAGCGAGTACGAACGCGGCGCCAGTATCCGGACGCTGGTGGCCTCCACCGGCCATTCCTACGGCTCCATCCACAGCATGCTGCGCGAATCCGGGGCGACGATGCGCAGCCGCGGCGGCCCGAACCACCGCGGCCGGCGCGCCGGCTGAGCCGGCCCGACTACCGTTGGCGGACCGAGTCCTCCACCAGATCCAGTACGGCACTGAGTCTTTCGGGGTCATCGCCCGATGCCAGCCGTGCCACCAGGCCGTCGAGCACCAGCTCCAGATAGGTACGGAGCACCTCGCCGGGCACGTCGTCGCGAAGCCGGCCCGCCTGCTTCTGGCGGCGTAGCCGCTCGGCGGTGGCCGCCGACAGTTCGGCGGACCGCTCCGACCAGCCCCGGCTGAACGCGGGGTCGTTGCGCAGTTTGCGGGCGATCTCCAGTCTGGTGGCCAGCCAGTCGAATTGGTCCGGCGCGGCCAGCATGTCGCGCATCACCTGGATCAAGCCCTCGCGCGCCGCGACATCAGCCATCCGCTCCGCGTCCTCACGCGCCAGTTCGAAGAACAGCGTGTCCTTGTCGCGGAAGTGGTGGAATATCGCGCCGCGCGAGAGCCCGATCGTCTGCTCCAGTCGCCGGACGGTGGCCCGGTCGTAGCCGTACTCGGCGAAGCAGCGCCGGGCGCCGTCGAGGATCTGACGGCGCCGCGCCGCCAGATGGTCGTCGGTCACCCGAGGCATGCGGTCAGGACTTCAGCATGTTCCGCAGCACGTACTGCAGGATGCCGCCGTTGCGGTAGTAGTCCGCCTCTCCGGGGGTGTCGATGCGGACCACCGCGTCGAATTCGACCTTCGAGCCGTCCTCTTTGGTCGCGGTGACCTTGACCGTCTTCGGCGTCTTGCCCTCGTTGAGCGCTTCGATGCCGGTGATGTCGTAGGTCTCGGTGCCGTCGAGCTTGAGCGAGGCCGCGGACTCACCCTGCGGGAACTGCAGCGGGATGACACCCATGCCGATCAGGTTGGAGCGGTGGATGCGCTCGAACGACTCGGTGATCACCGCACGCACGCCGAGCAGTGTGGTGCCCTTGGCCGCCCAGTCGCGCGAGGATCCCGACCCGTACTCCTTGCCGCCGAGCACGACCAGTGGGATGCCCTCCTTGGCGTAGTTCTGCGCTGCGTCGTAGATGAACGCCTGCGGGCCGCCATCCTGGGTGAAGTCCCGGGTGTATCCGCCCGAGACGTCGTCGAGCAGCTGGTTGCGCAGCCGGATGTTGGCGAACGTGCCGCGGATCATCACCTCGTGGTTGCCGCGGCGCGACCCCAGCGAGTTGAAGTCTTTGGGCTCGACGCCGTGCTCTTCGAGGTACTGGGCCGCGGGGGTGCCCTTCTTGATGCTGCCGGCCGGCGAGATGTGGTCGGTGGTGACCGAATCGCCCAGCAGGGCAAGCACTCTGGCGCCCTTGATGTCGGCCACCGGTTCCGGGTCGGCGGGCATGCCCTCGAAGTAAGGGGCCTTGCGGACGTAGGTGGAGTTCTCGTCCCACTCGAAGGTGTTGCCCTCCGGGGTGGGCAGCGACCGCCACCGCTCGTCGCCCTTGAACACGTCGGCGTAGGAGTCGGTGAACATGTCGCGGTTGATCGACGAGGTGATGGTCTCCTGGATTTCGGCGGCAGACGGCCAAATGTCCTTGAGGAACACGTCGTTGCCGTCGCTGTCCTGGCCGAGCGGGTCGGTCTCGAAGTCGAAGTCCATGGTGCCGGCGAGGCCGTAGGCGATGACCAGCGGCGGGGACGCCAGGTAGTTCATCTTGACGTCGGGGGAGATACGACCCTCGAAGTTGCGGTTGCCCGAGAGCACCGCGGCCACCGACAGATCGTTGTCGTTGATCGCCTCCGAGATCTCGTCGGGCAGCGGGCCGGTGTTGCCGATGCAGGTGGTGCATCCGTAACCGCCGAGGTAGTAGCCGAGCTTCTCCAGGTACGGCCACAGACCGGCCTTGTTGTAGTAGTCGGTCACGACCTGCGAGCCGGGCGCCATGTTGGTCTTGACCCACGGCTTGGTGGTCAGGCCTTTCTCTACGGCCTTCTTGGCCAGCAGCGCGGCACCGAGCATCACCGACGGGTTGGAGGTGTTGGTGCACGAGGTGATGCCGGCGACCACGACGGCCCCGTGGTCGAGCACGAACTCGCCGCGCTCCTCGGAGCGCACCGTCACAGGCTTGGACGGGCGGCCGGCGGAGCCGTTGGCCGCGGACGGACGGGCGTCGACAGCGCCGTCGTCGGCGAAGGACAGCGCGGCGGAGTCGCTGGCCGGGAAGGATTCCTCGACCGCCTCGTCGAGCTGGGTGTGCTCGGTCGGGTAGTTCTCCTCGACGTAGTTGTGGATGTCCTTGCGGAATGCGTTCTTGGCGTCGGTGAGCTCGATGCGGTCCTGCGGGCGCTTGGGGCCGGCGATCGAGGGCACCACGGTGGACAGGTCCAGCTCCATGTACTCGGAGAACACCGGCTCCTTGGCCGGGTCGTGCCACATGCCCTGTGCCTTGGCGTAGGCCTCGACCAGCGCGAGCTGCTCGTCGGTGCGCCCGGTCAGCCGAAGGTAGTTGATGGTCTCCTCGTCGATGGGGAACATCGCTGCGGTGGAACCGAATTCGGGGCTCATGTTGCCCAGCGTGGCGCGGTTGGCCAGCGGCACCTCGGCCACGCCCTCGCCGTAGAACTCGACGAACTTGCCGACGACGCCGTGCTTGCGCAGCATGTCGGTGACGGTCAGTACGACGTCGGTGGCGGTGACGCCGGGCTTGATCTCACCGGTGAGTTTGAAGCCGACGACGCGGGGGATGAGCATCGAGACGGGCTGGCCCAGCATCGCCGCCTCAGCCTCGATGCCGCCGACGCCCCAGCCCAGCACGCCGAGGCCGTTCTCCATCGTGGTGTGCGAGTCGGTGCCCACACAGGTGTCCGGGTACGCGACAACATTTCCTTGCGCGTCGGCGCGCGTCATGACGACGCGGGCCAGGTACTCGATGTTGACCTGGTGCACGATGCCGGTGCCGGGCGGGACGACCTTGAAGTCGTCGAATGCGCCCTGGCCCCAGCGCAGGAACTGGTAGCGCTCGCCGTTGCGTTGGTATTCGAGTTCGACGTTGCGCTCGAACGCGTCGGCCCGGCCGAACACGTCCAGGATCACCGAGTGGTCGATGACCATCTCGGCCGGTGACAGCGGGTTGACCTTCTCGGGGTCGCCACCGAGGGCTTCGACGGCCTCGCGCATGGTGGCCAGGTCCACGATGCAGGGCACGCCGGTGAAGTCCTGCATCAGCACGCGTGCGGGGGTGAACTGGATCTCGATGCTGGGCTCGGCCTCGGGATCCCAGTTCGCGATCGCCTCGATGTGGTCCTTGGTGATGTTGGCGCCGTCTTCGGTGCGCAGGAGGTTCTCCGCGAGCACCTTGAGGCTGTAGGGAAGTTTGTCGGTCCCGGGGACCGCGTCCAGCCGGTAGATCTCGTAGCTGTTGTCTCCGACCTTCAGCGTGTCCTTCGCCCCGAATGAGTTCAGGGATGAATTCTTGCTGCTCACATCAACTCCCGGATTGTGACCATCGCCGCGACGGGCTGTGTCGGCGGCGTTCGTAACCTTAACAGTACGCTTGTCCTGTAAGTAATCCCAGGCCGGTGCCGGGTCGCGTCACCGGGTCGGCGTGCTGCCACCTAGGCCGGGTACCCACAATGTCGCGTCCGTGTCGTGCGTGCCGGGTGTACGCCGTCGGCTACCGTGCTGCCTGTGACCGGACCGCTTTTCGTCCCGTTCCTGCCGACCTACATCCCGCCGGAGCTTTGCCTGACCGTGGGCATCGACCCGGCGGCACCGGGCGCGCCCGATGTGTGCATGGATGTGGTGCGCGACGACGTCGCCGCAACCGGTGTCAGCGCCCGCGGTCTGGACCCCGAGGCGGTGGCGCAATTGGAGCAGGTCGTCACCGACGCCGAGAGTCAGGGCATCGACCTCAAGATCGTGGTGGTCGATGCCAACCCGCCGATCCACGCCCCGCTGCGCGACATCGCCACCGAGATCGGCGCCGACAACCCGGGCGCGACGGTGCTCGCGCTGAGCCCGAGCTTCGCCGGCACCTACAGTCCCGAGTACGACCGGGTGACCCTGGAGGCCGGCGAGGACCTGGCCAAGACGGGGGATCCGGTGCTGTCGTCCAAGAATTTCGTGGGCGAGTTGACGGCCGAGCACTTTCCGTGGACGCCATTCACCATTGTGGTCGTTTTAGCGGTCGCTCTCGCGGTGGTGGGCACCCGCCTGCTGCAGAAATGGGGCAAACGCCAAGCCTCCGCCGATAGCGCTCCCACCAGTTCGGACTGATGTCCGCAGCTACGCCTGCAAATTCAAAGATCACCATTTGATAACACCGATTGCAATTACATTGTTGTAATTTGTGGCTAAAGTTTCTTTGGCGTCAGATGTGACGTACGGTGCAATCGGTGCCTGTTGTTGCGGTTGTTCCTTATGTGACTTCTGAGCTTTGGGCGCCCGGCCCTGTGCCGACACCTATGCGTGGAGCCTGAGGAGATTCGAGTCGAATGAGACGCACCCCCGGCAGCGCCTCCGCTTCGCGGCTGTGCGCGGCGTCGCTGGCCATGGGCATGGTCATCACGCTGCCCAACCTGGCGCCCAACCTGGCCCTGGCGCAGCCCGCCCAGCAGAGCGGCCTGGCCGCGCTGGTGACCGACGTCGCCAACGTCAATCAGAAGCTGCAGGACCTCGGTGCGCAGATTCAGATGCAGCAGGAGAGCGTCAACAAGGCGATCCTCGACGTGCAGACCGCCCGGGAGAAGGCGGAGGCCGCCAAGCTCGAGGTCGACGCCAGCGCGCAGCGCGTCAAGGACGCCAACACCGCGATCTCCGCCGCGCAGGATCGCTTCAACACCTTCGCCGCGTCGATGTACGTCAGCGGACCGTCGAGTTCCTACCTGAGCGCCTCCGACCCGTCGGACATCCTCCGCACCGCGGCGACCGGGCAGGCGCTGTCGATGAGTTCGCAGAAGGTGATGGCCGATCTGCAGCGGGCACGCACGGAGCAGGTCAACCGGGAGTCCGCCGCGCGGCTGGCCCAACAGCAGGCCGACGACGCGGTCAAGGCCGCGGAGGGCAGCCAGCAGGACGCGGTGGCCGCGCTGACCAGCGCTCAGGAGACCTTCAAGGCCCAGCAGGTCGAGCTCGACCGGCTCACCGCCGAGCGTGCGCAGGCCCAGGCCAAGCTGCAGGAGGCCAGGACGCTGGCCGCGCCGTCGGGCAGTGGACCTGCTGCCGCGCCCGCGGGGGCGGCCAAGCCCGCGCCGGGATCGTC
>NZ_BCRS01000053.1 GCF_001552715.1 Mycolicibacterium vaccae NBRC 14118 = CIP 105934
GGGTGCGGGGGTCGGCGTCGCAGACGCTGTAGGCCATCGCGGTCAGGGTGCGTTTCCCCGCAGCGGCATCGCCGTCGAACATCCGCGTCCACACCGTGGTGAACCCGGGCGCATCACCGGGGTTTCCGAACTCGATCGTCCGGCCCAGGTCGCCTTCGCGGCTTTTCCGCACGGCGTCAGGGTCGTGGCGTTCGACGATGGTGTCGATCTCGGCTTCGGTCTTCTTCACCGACAACGGTCCCCAGCCGAGGATGTCGGCGGCCAGGTCGGCATCGACTGCGGCGATCAGGTCGGGGTCTTTGATCAGGTCGGTGCGGGTGATGATCGCGCGCACCAACATCTCGCTGATCAACCCCTGCAGGAACAGCGCCCCGAGTTTGGGGAGGCGGTCGCGCAGCACCACCGCGCGGTAGGCCTGATGTAGCGCCAGCCCGTGGGTTATCCGATACGCCGCGGCCAGTTCGGCGGTGACCGCCGCTTCCGGGTCGACCCACCAGTCCAGTCGGTCGTCGGGGGCGAGGTCGACGCGGCGGGTGAACAATTCGGCCATCAGTGCCAGCTTGCGGGCACACACCGCGTTCTCCATCCGCGAGGTAACCGCCGCGGCGTCGATGAGCTCGGCGTCCGAGAGCCCGGCGAGCTGGTCGGGCTCCGGAACCGATCCATCGAACATGTGTGCGAGTCTACCGGCGGGGTGTGACAAATACGGTCGGCATTGGCCAGCTGTGGACCGATTCGGATGTGTGGACAAACCGCCACAGATCAAAGCTGCGGAATGACCTCTGAGGCCAGCAGTTCCAGCGTCTGATCCGAGGCTCGGTCATGGGTGAACAACACGATCTGGCCGAAGCCCATCTCGACCAGCGCCCCGAGCCGATCTGCCATCTCGGCCGGTGTGCCGATCAAGCCGGTGTCATGTAGGCCGAATCCTTCGCCGCCAAAACGTTTCTCGGCGAGGCTTCGCACCTTCGGCAGTGAGGCGTCGTCCGGTGCCAGCGCCATCACCGCCTCGATCGAGAGCGTGATGGTGTCGGGGTCGCGGCCGACGTCGTCGCAGATCGACCGCAACGCGGCGATCTTCTCCTTGATCTGGCCGAGTGCGTAGGTCGGCACATTCCACACGTCGGCATAACGCGCCACCAGTGGCAGTGTGAACTTCTCGCCGACCCCGCCGACGACGATCGGGGGGCGCGGATGTTGGACTGCTCCCGGGGCGATCGGCATGTCGGTGACGGTGAAATGCTTGCCCGCGAAGTCGATCCGTCCGTCGTCGAAGGCCTGATGCAGGATCTGCAGCGTCTCGCCGAGTTGTTCGGACCGGTCGGCGAAGGTGCCCCACGGCAGTCCGGCGCGACGGTGTTCGTCCTCGATGGAGCCGCTGCCGATGCCGAGGCTCAGGCGTCCGTCCGAGATCTGATCGAGCGTGGTCGCCATCTTGGCCAGCGTGACCGGGTGGCGAAATTGGTTGCACAACACCATGTGTCCGACCCGCAACGTGTCGGTGCGACTCAGCAGTGCGGTGGCCAGGGTCCAGGCTTCCATCGACGGATAGTCCGGCATGCCGGGTCCGTACAGATGGTCGTAGAGCCACAGCGAGTCGATGCCGAGGTCCTCGCAGCGCAGCGCGCGGTGCAGGACCTCGTCGAAGGCGAAGCCCATCTGGGGCAGGTAGACGCCGATCTCCGGCCTGCTCATGACCCTCCCAGGTGGTCGCGCTGTACATTGTGCCGTCTGCATGGTAACGACATTCTCGCAAAGTGAGAAGGAAGTTCTGGCGCGACGATCCGAAAGGCTGCCATGCAGTTTGCGATCACCCATCCGATGCACAGCCATCCCTACAATCCCGAGCTCGTCACCGGAGCCGGGATCGCGCAGGTGGCCACGGCCGCCGAGAAGGCCGGGTTCGGCGGCTTCGGGTTCACCGACCATCCCGCGCCGACCCGGCGCTGGCTGCAGGCGGGCGGGCACGACGCGCTCGATCCGTTCGTGGCGATGGGCTTCGCGGCCGCCCACACCACGACTCTGCGGTTGATCCCGAACATCGTGGTGCTGCCGTACCGCAACCCGTTCGTCGTCGCCAAAGCCGGTGCCACCCTGGACCTGATCTCCGGCGGCAGATTCACCCTGGCCGTCGGGGTGGGCTATCTGAAGCGGGAATTCGCCGCCCTCGGTGTGGCATTCGACGAGCGCGCCGAACTGTTCGAGGAGGCGCTGCAGGTGATCCGCGCCGTCTGGACCACCGACGAGGTCACCGTCGAGGGTAAGCACTTCAGTGCCGCCGGCATCGCCGCCCATCCCCGGCCCGCCGCCGCACCGCCGATCTGGGTGGGAGGCAACACCTCGGCCGCACGGGCGCGGGTCGCCCGGTACGCACAGGGTTGGTGCCCCTTCCGGGCCCCGGCGCTGTTGGCGCAGACCGCCCGCACGGCGCCCCTGGAAACGGTGGAGCACCTGGCCTCCGGCATCGACGACCTGCGGCGCCGCCTGGAGGACGCCGGCCGCGATCCGTCCGGTGTCGACATCACCTTCACCAACGACACGGGTGGTTCTCCCGGGGCCGACGACTTCAACGCCGACGAATTCCTCTCCGGCGTCGCCGAACTCGAAAAGGTCGGGGTCACCTGGATTCAGGTGACGGTGCCGGGGGACAGCCTCGCGCACACACTGGAGACCATCGAGGAGTTCGGCGGGTCGGTTATCGCACCGGCTACGACCCGGCGAGCCTGACCAGTGTCTTGCCGATGTTGGCGCCGGTGAACAGACCGTTGAGCGCGTCCACGCAGGACCCGATGCCGTCGAAGATGGTCTCGCGGTGGGTGAGTAGACCCTGTTCGTCCCAGCCTCGCAGCGCGGCGAACGCCTCATCGAAGCGGCCCCACTCGTCGAGGGCGTTGAAGCCCTGCATCGAGGCGGTTTTGGCGAGCAGATTGACGTAGTTCGCCGGTCCCGGGTGCTCACCGGTGAGATAGCTGGAGATCACGCCGCACAGCACCACCCGGGCTTTGTGCGCAAGCCTGCCGAGCACGGCGTCGAGGATCCGTCCGCCCACGTTGTCGAAGTACACGTTCACGCCCTGCGGGCAGTGCCGGCGCAGCGCTGCGGGCAGATCGTCGTTGCGGTAGTCGATGCAGGCGTCGAAACCGAAGTCCTGGACCACCGCCCGGCACTTGTCCGGTCCGCCGGCGATGCCGACCACCCGCGCGCCGGCGATCTTGGCGATCTGCCCGGCCACCGATCCGGTCGCCCCGGCCGCGGCCGACACCACCACTGTCTCGCCGGGCTGCGGGCGACCGATCCCGGTCATGCCGAAATACGCGGTGGCGCCCGTCGGCCCGTAGACCGACATCACCGCCAGCTGGTCCACCCGGTCGCCGGGGCCGGGCACCGGGGTGGTGAACAGGTCGTCACGGACGGTCGTGTATTCCTGGAATCCGGTCAAGGTCGTCACGATGTCGCCGACCGTGTACGCCGGACAACGGGTTTCGATTACCTCGCCGATGCCGGCGGCCCGGATCACCTCGCCCAGTCCGACCGGCGGCAGATACCCCGGCTGGTCGTCGAGCCAGGTCCGCACGGCCGCGTCGACACCGACGTAGGTGGTGCGCACCAGGGCTTCGCCGGCCGCGGGTTCGGGGGCGGGCGTGGTCACCAGTTCGGTGTCCTCGGCGGCGACCAACCCGTGTGGGCGGCGGCGCAACACGATCTGGCGGTTCGTCAGCGTCGGCACCGGGCAGAACCTACCGAAGCAGGCGCGGCGCCGAGCCGCTATTGGCCTAACACCGCCACAACGCCTCCTGGGCCGTGGTGGCGATCAACGTGCCGTCGCCGTCGTAGAGCGAACCGCGCACCAGCCCGCGGGAGTCGCCCACGTTGAGCTGATGCACCTCGTAGCGATGCCAGTGGTGCGGCGTGAACGCGCGGTGGAACCACACCGAATGGTCCAGGCTGGCAGCGAAAGTCGAGGAGCCGGGCTCGGGCTCCAGCGGGACGCCCGAGGGCCGGGCCACGGGCACCGGCCCGAAGTCGGACAGGAACGTCAGCGTGCACGCCCGCAGCAGCGGGTCGTCCTCGATCTCGTCGCGGGTGCGGATCCAGAACGGCGGCACCGCGAAGACCGAGTCGTCCTCGGGCCGGGTGCGGATCTCGAAGCGGTCGGCGAACTCGATGTCGGGTTCCTTCGGGCACGCGTCGGGCAGCGTCACCGACGGCGCCGGCGTGGGGTGTTCCTCGGCGCCCGGTTCCGGCACGTGGAAGGACGCGATCATCTCCAGGATCGCCGCGCCCCGCTGGACCGCGGTGACGCGGCGGGTGTCGAAGGAGCGACCGTCGCGGGTGCGCTCCACGTGCAGTTCCACCTCGTCGCCGTAGCGGCCGCCCCGCACGAAGTACAGATGCAGCGACTGCGGCAGCTTGCCCGCCCCCACCGTGGCCCCGGCGGCGCCCAGCGCCTGCGCCGCGATCAGGCCCCCGAACAGCCGGGAGCCGGGCCCGGCAGCGGTGGGACGGGTGACGAACACGTCGTCGCGGCGGTCGAACCGCAGAAGGTCGGCGATCCAGCTCTGCTTGACACCTGTCACAAGAAGCCGACCCTAGCGGGTGGCGAAGTAGCGCTCCCCGTCGGCAGCCATCCGGCCGAACCCGGCCTTCACGGTCGGCGCCAGCAGCTTGAACGGCCACCGCAGCGCACCCACCGGCTCGATCGCGACCAGCCAGGTGAACCGGGTGCCGCTGCCCTCCGGTTCGATCCGGTAGTCCTCGGCGAAGCGCCGGAAGATCGGCACGTTGGCCTCGGTGACGTAGAACGCGTATCCCGAGCCCTCGTCCCAGGAGTAGAAGTGCTCGCGCACCCGGGTCGGTCCGGTGCCGACCTCCCGGGTGGTGCCGACCCCGAACGGCCTGGGCGACGTCCAGGTCAACGATCCGACCGTCGAGCCCCACGCCGACAGCGACTCGTCGGACTGCAGCGACTCCCAGACCTGCGCCGGACTCGCGTCATAGTGCTTCTGGTAGCGGAACACGTGCGGGGCGGAGGTCAGGAAATCGGCGTCCGCGGGCTGCAGCGCAAACCAACGTGTCATACACCGCAGCATCGTCGTGCGCACCGGTGCTGACAAGTCGGACGGTCACCGAGCGACTCCCGGCAACTGTGCGGTCATCTCGACTCTGGCCGCGTCGAAGCTGAGCATGCCGGTGATCGGCAGGCTCTCGGGCGGCGGGTCCGCGTAGCTCCACGCCACGTCCTCGACCACCGTCGCGCCGACGACCGCATCCCAGTACGTCGCGTAACCCTTGTAGTTGCAGTAGCTGACGGTCGCGGAGCGGCGGAGCGCATCGGTGCGCACCAGGGCCGGGTCGACGTAGAGCCGAGGCGCCAGCGCCGTCTCGAACACGACCACGGTGTCGGCGGTGTCGACCAGCACGGTCCCGGCGACGACGACCCGCAGTCTGCGCGAGGTGGGGCGGCAGTCGACGCGGTGATATGGGTTGGGCGGATAGTGCACCAGCCGGCGGCCTTCCTCCAACCAGGTGTCGACGGCCGACCACGGCACCACCGCATAGCCGGGCAACTCCGGAACCGGCGTGCTGGGCAGGTCGCCGATGTCCGCGGCCAGGAACGCGTAGCTCAGCGGTGCGCCGCGCCGGTGCACCATCACCGCGTCCTCGGTGTCGAGCACGGTACGCCCGTCGACGAGCGCCTGTACCCGCCGCGGATGCGGCTCGATGTAGACCAGGTCGCCGGACACCTCCGGGCTCAACCGACCGGCCCGGTCCCGGCTGAGCGGGCCGCTGCCCGCCACCAGGCTCATCGAAGTGCTCCGCCGACAACATGATCCGTGGCACTCAACAGTGGGACCCTTTCGCTCGGACGTCATGGGCGAGATCGATGTGAGTGAGATTCTTGTAACAACGGACGCGCCGGGGCCGCAAAGTGACGAAGATCTACGAAACGGGTACCACCTTGCAACCGGGTGGACGACGAACGGGGTGGCCGGGTGAGACGACTCAATGGTGTGGACGCCATGATGCTGTACAGCGAGACCCCGGAAGTCCACATGCACACCCTCAAGATCGGCGTGCTGGACGTGTCCGCCGTCGAGGGCTTCGACTTCGAGTTCTTCCGGCGGGCCGCGCTGTCCCGGCTGCACGCACTGGCCCCGCTGCGCTACCAACTCGTCGACATCCCGCTGAAGTTCCACCACCCGATGTGGGTGCAGAACGCCGAGATCGACGTCGACTATCACGTGCGCAGGGCCCGGGTGCCGGCGCCTGGCGGCCGCCGCGAACTCGACCAGCTGATCGGCGAGATCGCAGGCACGCCTCTGGACCGCCGGTATCCGCTGTGGGAGATGTACGTCGCAGAAGGGCTGGCGGACAACAAGATCGCGGTCATCCACAAGGTTCACCACGTGCTCGCCGACGGTGTCGCGTCGGCCAATCAGCTGGCGATGGCGATCCAGCCGCGCGAACCGGGGATCGGTGGCCAGCTGGCCGAGGTGCCCGCGGATTCGGCCGCGCCGAGGAATCTGCTCAAGGCCGCGGCGCGTGACCACCTGCGCCAGATGCGACGGCTGCCCAGGCTGGTCAACGAGACCGCGGCCGGAGTCTCGAGGGTGCGCAGGCAGGCCAGGGAGCGCGGGCGTCATCCCGACCTGGCGCGCAATTTCGCGCCGCCGCCGACTTTCCTCAACCATGTCGTGACGCCGGGTCGGCGCTTCGCGACCGCCCCGCTGGCGCTCGCGGACGTCAAGGAGACGGCCCGCCATCTCGGGGTCACCCTGAACGACATCGTGCTGGCGACCGCCGCCGGTGCGCTGCGCGAGTTGCAGTTGCGCTACGACGAGAAAGCCGACTCCCCGCTGATCGCGGGTGTTCCGGTCAGCTTCAACACCGCGCCGGACCGGCTGTTCGGCAACGAATTCACCTACATGACACCGTCTTTGCCGGTCCATGTGGCAGATCCGATCGCCCGGGTGCGGCTCACCGCGACGGCGACGGCCATCGCCAAGGACAATCATCAGCTGCTCGGGCCGATGCTTCTGCCGAATTGGCTGACCTATCTGCCGCCGGCCACCACTCCGCGGATCTTCCGATCGCAGGCCCGCCGCCTGGAGTCCTCGATGGTGATGAACCTGACCATCTCGAACGTGCCGGGTCCGAGGGAGCGGGGCGTGATGGACGGTGCCGTGGTCGACGAGATCTACTCGGTCGGCCCGATCGTCGCCGGCAGCGGCATGAACATCACGGTGTGGAGCTACGTCGACCAGCTGTCGATCTCGGTGCTGACCGACGACAGGACGCTGAAGGATCCGCACGAGGCCACCGACGCGTTGCTGGCCTCGTTCGTCGAGATCCGGTCCGCCGCCGGTCTGTCGGAGGCGCTGACACCTGTCGAGAAGACGATGCCGGTCGCGCCTGCGCTCTGACATCGCTCCGAAGTTCGGAACCTGTTGTTCGGCGCACGCTTTCGCGGCGCGGCGGCGACTTTTCGCGCGTACCGAGACCTGATCGTCACTTTACAGATGAGATCATAAGTGTCACGCTATCGAAGGCGCAACGCAATGCGCGCCGAAGATGTGGAGGCAGACGGTGAGAGCTCGGACGTTCGAGACAGGCAGTCTCGCGGGGCTGGCCGGCAAGAGGTCCGGAGTCCGCATCACCGGCGAGACCGTGCACACCTACGACCTCCATGTGATCGCCGCCGACGTGGACGGGATCGTCACCGCGGCCGGCGGTTGGCTGTGTGACCGGGCGCGGGCGGGCTGGCAGGTCACCGTGACGGTGCCGCCGGATCGCGACGTCCGGGCACTGACGATTCTCGGTCTCGACGTCGATACGCACGAGCCCGCGCTCCACGCACTGCCCGGTACGGCCGCGGTCGCCGTCGACGCTCGGGTGCTGCGTGACGACGAGCGCCTGCGCGAGCGCGTGCTGAGCCTGGTCGACGCGGCGCGGGCCGAGGTCACCGTGTGGGGCGACCCGTCCCCGGTCGGACCGGACGGCCGGTTCGACAGGGTGGTGCACCGCCTCAGCGCAGCCGCGCGGGCTTTCAAGGCGCGGGCACTGCAGACCACCGGGCAGGTGGCGCCGGATCTCGCCGTCGAGACGTTCGTCAGCGCCGCGCTCTGGTATCCACCCGACGGCGCCGATCTGATGCCGCTACCGGAGCGCTAGTGCCGTCGCGGCGCTTCCGCCCGGTCGGCAGCCTCGGCGAGGCCGCTCGCCACCGCATCGTGGTGCTCGCGTACGAGGTTGCTCCTGTCGTGGCATCGGTCGGCGGGTTCCTGTGCGACCGCGCTCGCGAGGGCTGGGACGTCAGCGTGCTGGTGTCCACGCCGGCCGACACCCGGCCGCTGACCATCCTCGGGGTGTCCGTGCACCCGTCGGCGGCGGATGTCGAGACGCTGCTGGCCGAGATCCCGGCGGGCACGACGGTGGCGGTGCAGGACCGCATGCTCGACGCTGACGGGTCCATCCGTCACCTTCTCCGCGCGCTCGCCCTCCGGCCGGACGTCACCGTCGCGGTGTGGGGGGAGTGCGGGCCCGCACGGCCGGACGCGATCGATCACCGGCCGACCGTGGCCGCCGCGGCGTTCAAGGCACACGCACTGCGCGCGGCGTCGGGCACCGACCCCCGCTGTGCGGCCGTCGAAGTGCTGCACCGGGTGCACGCCGGATCGTTGCGGCGTCTCTACCCGGTCTGAAGAACTACTGGGTGTCGCGGTAGCGGTGGATGTACCAACTGCGCGCCACGAACCCGAGCACCAGCGCCGCGAACCCGACCATGAACCAGTCCTCGACGCGGCCGCTGTGGTTGCCGTGGATCATCAGCAGCAGAAAGCCGGCGACCAGCAGGCCACCGATCTGGTAGAAGCGGTAGTTCTCCGTCGACCAGCCCCATTCGGCAGACGGCACGTCCTCGACATCGACACCAGTGCGTCGTTCCACCTCGGTGCTTGCCACGGCTGCTCCTCATGGTCGGGCTGACAACTGACGCCAATTCTGGCACAGGCCTACTACGGACCGCCGTAGACCTCGGTGAAGGCCAGTAGGCTCCGCGGTCATGGCATCCCAGATCCTGCAGGACAAGGTCGTCTTCGTCACCGGCGCGGCGCGCGGACAGGGCCGTGCGCACGCCGTCCGGTTCGCCGAGGAAGGTGCCGACGTCATCGCCTACGACCTGTGCGATCAGCTCGACAGCGTCGCCTACCCGATGGCCACGCCCGAGGACCTCGAGGAGACGGTGCGGCTGGTCGAGAAGACCGGCCGCCGGATCGTGGCCGAGCACGGCGACGTGCGCGACCGCGACCGCCTCGCCGAGGTGGTGGACAGGGGTGTCGCGGAGCTCGGCCGCCTCGACTTCGTGCTGGCCAACGCCGGCATCCTGCCCGCCGCGGGCGCGCCGGGCCGCGACATCACCGCGTACACCGACGCGATCTCGGTGATGCTCAACGGCGTGTACTTCACCATCGAGGCCGCGCTTCCCGCGCTGCTGCGCAACCCCGACGGCGGCGCGATCGTGATCACCAGCTCGGCCGCCGGGTTCACCTCGGTCAGCACCGGGTTCGACACCATGACCCACGGAGCGGCCGGCTACACCGCGGCCAAGCACGGCGTCATCGGGCTGATGCGGCACTTCGCGCGGTCGCTGGCCGAGAAGAACATCCGGGTCAACACCGTGCATCCCGGCGGCGTCGCAACCCCGATGGTGCTCAACGAGGCGCTGGCCGAGTGGGCCGGCGAGCACCCGTCGTTCAGTGCCGCGCAGCAGCCGCTGCTGCAGCTGCCGATGATGGAACCCCAGGACGTCAGCGACCTGATGGTCTACCTGTGCGGCCCGTCGGGCCGGTACATGACCGGGGCCGCGATTCCGCTGGACGCGGGCCAGACCTCGAAGTAGTCAGCTCAAGGCGCCGTACCGGCCTCATCTCACGGCGCCGTACCGGCGCAAGGCCTCGGCGCGTTCCTGCCCGTGGTCGACCAGCGGCTGCGGGTAGCCCTCGGGACGGTCGGCGCCGAGAGTGTGCACGTCGTCCACACCGGACAGTTCCGGTACCCAGCGCCGCACGTAGTCCCCGGACGGGTCGAACTTCTTGCCCTGAGTGCCCGGGTTGAACACCCGGAAGTAGGGGGCGGCGTCGGTGCCGCAGCCCGCGGCCCACTGCCAGCCGTGCTGGTTGTTGGCCATGTCGCCGTCTACGAGCTGCTCGAGGAACCAGCGCGCGCCCCACTGCCACGGCAGATGCAGATCCTTGACCAAGAACGACGCCGCGATCATCCGGACCCGGTTGTGCATGAAACCGACCTCGGCCAGTTGCCGCATCCCGGCGTCGACGATCGGGAAACCGGTCTTTCCGCGTTTCCACGCCTCGAAGGCCCGTTCAGCGTCGGCGTCGTCGTCGACCTCGATCGCGTCGAAGCTCCTGTTCCAGTTCCACCACGTGCTGTCGGGCCACTCGCGCACCACGGACGCGTAGAAGTCCCGAAACGCCAGTTCCCGCAGATAGGCGTGCGCACCCTGCCCGCGGCCCAGCTCGGCGGCCATGGTGCGCGGGTGGATGGTGCCGAACTTCAGGTGGGCCGACATCCGGCTGGTGGCCGCGAGGTCGGGACGGTTGCGGTCCTCGGCGTAGTCGTCGAGCCCGTCGTCGACGAACCGCCGCCACGCCTCCAGCGCCGCCGTCTCCCCGGCGGGCAGCTCCAGTTCGACGCCGGCGTCGGGGATCTCGACGGCGCGGTGGCCCGCCACGTCGGCGGGGTCGATCCAACGCGCGGACGCCGCGCCCGACTCGGCCGGGCCCCGCCAGCCGTGCCTGCGCCACGCGTCGAAGAACGGGGTGAACACCTTGTACGGGGTGCCGTCGGACTTGGTCACCCGGCCGGGGGAGACCAGATAGGGCGAGCCGGTCGCCACCAGCTCGACGTCGCCGAGCGCGGCGCGGACCTGCTCGTCGCGGCGCCGGCTGAACGGGGTGAAGTCGTCGGACACGTGCACCGACGACGCGCCGACCGCCTCGGCCAACGCAGGGATCCGGTGCCGGGGATCGCCCTCGGTCACCAGCAGTCGCCCGTCGAGACTGCGGTGCACGTCGCGCAATGCGTCGTAGAGGTACTGCAGCCGCCGCGGGCCCGACGACGCCCGCAGCCGCGGATCGAGCACATAGCAGGCGAGCACCTCGGTGCCCGTGCCGTCGGTGTCGGCGGCGGCCCGTAGCGCTGGCAGATCGGCGAGCCGCAGATCGCGGCGCAACCACAACACGGCGGTCATGACGTTGATGCTGCCCCCTGTCGCCGGCAGGGAAACCGGTGCCGGCAAAAGTGACGAAACGGTCATCCGGCGCGCCCGCCGCGGTGCTCTGGAAAGCGTTCCCGCACCAGGGATCTGGATCGCGCGCTTCCCCCGCGGACGCGAGGATCCCCCGCACCGGCCCGGGGGAGGCCGGGTGCGGGGGACCCTCTTCTGTGGTGCCGCCCGGCTACGCTGCCGGCGGCATCAGCACGGTGTCGATCAGATACACCGTCGCGTTGGCGGTCTGCACCCCACCGCACACCACCGACGCGTCGTTGACCTTGAGCTGGTCGGCCATCCCGGACACCGTGACCGGCGCCCCCTCCACCGTCACATGCTCGCCGACCACCTGATCGGGCGCGGCCTGGCCGGGCACGACGTGGTAGGTGAGGATCTTGGTCAGCAGGTCGGAGTCGGTCTTGAGGGTCTCCAGCGTGGCCGGATCGATCTTGGCGAAGGCGTCATTGGTCGGCGCGAACACGGTGAACTGGCCGCCGTTGAGCGTGTCGACGAGATTGACGTTCGGGTTGAGCTGACCCGAGATCGCCTGCGAGAGCGTGGTGAGCAGCGGGTTGTCGGCCGCCGCGGTGGCCACCGGCGAGCTCGCCATGCCCTGCACCGATCCCGGCCCGTCCGGCACCTGTTGCACGTAGGCCGCACACCCCGGTCCGACCGGCGCGGCTGCGGCGCTGCCTGCGGTACCCAGCGACAGACCGACGGCGGCGGTCATCGCGAAACCCGCTCCGGCAAGAGTTTTCATGCTGATGTTCATGATCGTGAGATTCCTTCCTGCAGTGGATGATCGGCGGTTTTAGTTGGCGGGCGGCATCAAAACGGTGTCGATCATGTAGACGGTGGCGTTGGCGGTCTTGACGCCACCGCACACCAGCCCCGCGTTGTTGACCATCAGGTCGTTGCCCGCGCCGGTGACCGTCAGCGGCGCGCCCTGGACCGTGGTGTGCTCGCCGGCGACCTGATCGGGCGCGGCCTGGCCGGGCACGACGTGGTAGGTCAGGATGTTGGTCAGCATGTCGGAGTCCGTCTTGAGGGTCTCCAGCGTGGCCGGATCGATCTTGGCGAACGCGTCGTCGGTCGGCGCGAACACGGTGAACTCACCGCCGTCGAGGGTGTCGACGAGATTGACCTGCGGATTGAGCTGGCCGGACAGCGCCTGGGACAGCGTCTGCAGCATCGGGTTGTTCGACGCCGCCACCGTCACCGGATCGGCTGCCATCCCGGCCACCGACCCGGGACCTTCGGGGACCTGCTCGGCGTAGGCCGCGCAGCCGGAGCCGATCAGGTTGGCCGCAGGGTCGGCCGAAGGGGCCGCCGACGACGTGGTCATCTCGTCGGTCGCGGACTCCATCGCGGAGGAGGCCGTGCTGCTGGCCGACGAGGCCGTGCTCCCACCGTCCTCACTCGAACATGCGGCCGCACCGAGGATGGCCACCGCAGCGATTCCCGCCACTGCGGCTGACTTCCGGCGAGTTGTCATCATTTCCTGAATCCCTTCGTGGACGGACACCGTTGCCCGCACTGAATTGGCACACGGGTGATTCCCAGCTGCGGCGTCGTTGGATTGGTCGGAACGTCTACCGTCACACTCGCGTCACACTTGGAGATTCCCGACCGCTGGGCGGCACAATGGGTCGGTGAGCGAAACCGGGGCGCGTCGGCGCGTACTGATTCTGGGCAGCACAGGGTCCATCGGCACCCAGGCGCTCGAGGTCATCGCCGCCAACCCGGACCGCTTCGAGGTCGTCGGGCTCGCCGCCGGTGGTGGCAACACCGAGCTGCTGGACCGGCAGCGCGCCGAGACCGGCGTCTCGCGCGTCGCCGTCGCCGACGAGGCTGCCGCGGAGCGGCTCGGCGGGGTCACCCACGCCGGGCCGGACGCGGCCACCCGGCTGGTCGAGGACGTCGCCGCGACGACGGGAGTCGACGTCGTGCTCAACGCGCTCGTCGGCGCACTCGGCCTGCAACCGACGCTGGCGGCACTGGCCACCGGCGCGCGCCTGGCGCTGGCCAACAAGGAGTCCCTGGTGGCCGGCGGGCCGCTGGTGCAGAAGGCGGCCGCCCCGGGCCAGATCGTGCCGGTGGATTCCGAACATTCCGCGCTGGCCCAGTGCCTGCGCGGCGGTAGCGCCGACGAGGTCGCCAAGCTGGTGCTCACCGCCTCGGGCGGACCGTTCCGCGGCTGGACCGCCGAGCGCCTCGAGGACGTCACGCCGGAGCAGGCCGCCGCGCACCCGACCTGGTCGATGGGACCGATGAACACGCTGAACTCGGCGTCGCTGGTCAACAAGGGTCTCGAGCTGATCGAGACGCACCTGCTGTTCGGCGTCGACTACGACCGCATCGAGGTGGTGGTGCACCCGCAGTCGATCGTGCACTCGATGGTCACGTTCACCGACGGGTCCACCCTCGCCCAGGCCAGCCCGCCCGACATGAAGCTGCCGATCGCGCTGGCGCTGAACTGGCCCGCGCGGGTCGCGGGCGCCGCCGCGGCATGCGATTTCACCACCGCGTCGCGCTGGGATTTCGAACCCCTCGACGACGAGGTGTTCCCGGCCGTGGCCCTGGCCCGGGAGGCCGGGCGGGGTGGCGGCTGCCTGACCGCGGTGTACAACGCCGCCAACGAGGAGGCGGCCGCGGCGTTCCTCGCCGGGCGGATCCGTTTCCCGGCGATCGTGCGCACCGTGGCCGAGGTCCTGCGCGCTGCCGACCAGTGGGCGGCCGAACCAGCTACCGTGGATGACGTACTCGACGCGCAGGACTGGGCCCGCGACCGGGCCAGGCGCGCCGTCGAGCGGGAACCCGCAGGTAGCAGATGATAGGACTCACCACCAGATGATGTACGTGCTCGGCGTGACGCTGTTCGCGATCGCCATTCTGGTGTCCGTCGCGCTGCACGAATGTGGCCACATGTGGGTGGCGCGCGCCACAGGCATGAAGGTGCGCCGCTATTTCGTCGGCTTCGGACCAACCCTGTGGTCGACCCGCAGGCCCAACAAACTCGGCGACACCGAGTACGGCGTCAAGGCGGTGCCGCTCGGCGGCTTCTGCGACATCGCGGGCATGACCGCGGTCGAGGAACTCGACCCCGAGGACCGGCCGTACGCGATGTACCGGCAGAAGACCTGGAAACGGGTGGCGGTGCTGTTCGCCGGACCGGCGATGAACTTCATCATCGGCCTGGTGCTGATCTACGCGATCGCGGTCATCTGGGGCCTGCCCAACATCAAGGCGCCGACCACCGCGGTGGTCGGGGAGACCTCCTGCATCAAGTCCGAAGTCAGCCAGGGCGAGCTCGGTGACTGCGTCGCCAACAGCCCGGCGGCCGCGGCGGGCATCCAGGCCGGCGACGTGATCACCAAGGTCGGTGACACCGAGGTCGCCACGTTCGACGCCCTCGTGGAGGCCGTGCGCCAGCAGAACGGGCCGACGACGCTGACCGTCGAGCGCGACGAGAACGGCACGACGCGGGAGTTCACCACCACCGTCGACGTCACCCCGAGCCAGCGCTACGTTGCCGGCGAGGACGGCGGTCCCGCCGTTCCGATGGACGTCGGCAGCATCGGGGTGACCGCCGCGCAGTTCGGGCCGACGCAGTACAACCCGCTGACCGCGGTGCCCGGCACGCTGGTGTTCACCAAGGACCTCGCCGTCGAACTCGGCAAGGCGATCGTGAAGATCCCGACCAAGGTCGGCGCACTGGTCGAATCGATCACCGGCGGGGAACGCGACCCCGAGACGCCGATCAGCGTGGTCGGCGCGTCCCGGATCGGCGGGGAAACCGTCGAACACGGCATCTGGGTGGCGTTCTGGTTCTTCCTGGCGCAGCTGAACTTCGTGCTCGGCGCGGTGAACCTGATCCCGCTGCTGCCGCTCGACGGCGGACACATCGCGATCGCCCTGTATGAGCGCGTGCGCAACAAGATCCGCCAGGTGCGCGGCAAGGTCGCTGCGGCGCCCGTCAACTACCTCAAGCTGATGCCCGTCACCTACGTGGTGATCATCGCGATGCTGGGGTTCACCCTGCTCACCGTCACCGCCGACGTGGTCAACCCGATCACGTTGTTCCAGTAGGAGATTCAGTCATGACCTCTATCGGCCTGGGGATGCCCGCGCCGCCCGCGCCGGTGTTGGCTCCCCGTCGCAGGACCCGCCAGCTGATGGTGCGCGACGTCGGCGTCGGCAGCGACCATCCGATCTCGGTGCAGTCGATGTGCACCACCAAGACCCACGACATCAACGCCACGCTGCAGCAGATCGCCGAGCTGACCGCGTCCGGCTGCGACATCGTCCGGGTGGCGTGCCCCCGGCAGGAGGACGCCGACGCGCTGTCCGTGATCGCGAAGAAGTCGAAGATCCCGGTGATCGCCGACATCCACTTCCAGCCCAAGTACATCTTCGCCGCGATCGACGCCGGATGTGCTGCCGTGCGGGTGAACCCGGGCAACATCAAGGAGTTCGACGGCCGGGTCGCCGAGGTCGCCAAGGCCGCAGGGGATGCCGGCATCCCGATCCGCATCGGGGTCAACGCCGGCTCGCTGGATCCGCGCCTGCTGAAGAAGTACGGCAAGGCCACGCCGGAGGCGCTCGTCGAGTCCGCGTTGTGGGAGGCCTCGCTGTTCGAGGAGCACGGGTTCGGCAATATCAAGATCAGCGTCAAGCACAACGATCCCGTCGTGATGGTCGCCGCCTACGAGCAGCTCGCCGCGCAGTGCGACTACCCGCTGCACCTCGGCGTCACCGAGGCCGGTCCGGCGTTCCAGGGCACCATCAAGTCCGCGGTGGCCTTCGGCGCGCTGCTGTCCAAGGGCATCGGCGACACCATCCGGGTGTCGCTGTCCGCGCCGCCGGCCGAAGAGGTCAAGGTGGGCAACCAGATCCTGGAGTCGCTGAACCTGCGCCCGCGCGGGCTGGAGATCGTGTCCTGCCCGTCGTGCGGCCGCGCCCAGGTGGACGTCTACACGCTGGCCAACGAGGTGACCGCCGGACTCGAAGGCATGGATGTGCCGCTGCGGGTGGCGGTGATGGGTTGTGTGGTCAACGGGCCCGGCGAGGCCCGCGAGGCCGACCTCGGGGTGGCCTCCGGAAACGGCAAGGGGCAGATCTTCGTCAAGGGTGAGGTCATCAAGACCGTCCCGGAGGCGCAGATCGTGGAGACCCTCATCGAGGAGGCGATGCGGCTGGCCGAGGAGATGGGTCAGCAGACAGGCGACGCACAGGGCGCAGAAGGTGCCTCCGGTTCGCCTGTTGTGACCGTAAGCTGATAGTCGGTCCCACGGGGTGGGGCCGGTGGTCAGGGTCAGTCCAGAAAGAGTCCAGATGTCGGCTCCTCCGCTTTTTCGCCTCGTAGACGAGCGAAGGGTGTCGGTGGTGCGCGACATGCGGGACATGGTCGCCGTCCGGCAGGTTCTCGACGACGATCCGGTGGCCTCCTGCATGGTCGCCTCCCGGGTCGCCGAGCACGGCATCGACCCGTCCAACATCGGCGGTGAACTGTGGACCCGTCGGCGGGCCAGCGAGTCGCTGTGCTTCGCGGGGGCCAACCTGATCCCGCTACGGGGAGCCGTCGGTGATCTGAATGCGTTCGCGGACAAGGCGATGAGCAGCGCGCGTCGCTGCTCGTCGCTCGTCGGCCGTGCCGAGTTGGTGCTGCCGATGTGGCAGCGCCTCGAACCCGTCTGGGGCCCGGCCCGCGACGTGCGGGCGCAGCAGCCGTTGCTGGCGCTGCACACCGCTCCGGTGTGCGCCGTCGATCCGGCCGTGCGCCCGGTGCGGATGGAGGAGCTCGACGCGTACCTGGTCGCCGCGATCGACATGTTCATCGGCGAGGTCGGCATCGACCCCCGCGTCGGCGACGGCGGCCGGGGCTACCGCCGCCGGGTCGCGGGCCTGATCGCCGCGGGCCGGGCGTGGGCCCGGTTCGACCGCGGCGAGGTGGTGTTCAAGGCCGAGATCGGCTCGCAGTCCCCGGCGGTCGGGCAGATCCAGGGCGTGTGGGTGCACCCGGACCAGCGCGGACGGGGCATCGGGACCGCGGGCACCGCGGCGGTCGCGGCCGCGGTGGTGGGCAGCGGACGCATCGCGAGCCTGTACGTCAACAGCTTCAACACCGTCGCGCGGGCGGCCTATGCGCGCATCGGGTTCACCGAGATCGCGTCGTTCGCGACGGTGCTGCTCGACTGACCGGGACCGACCCTTACGCTGCACGCATGACCGAGCCTGACACGGGGAGCCGCGAGATAGCCGCTGCCCTCGTCCGTGCACTGGAACGCCGGCACGATGTGCTCGACGCGGTCGTCGCCTCCGAGGACTACGACGCGGCGATCGAAGCGCTGGCCGATCTGCTGGACACGTCGCACGACGCCGCCGAAGCGGTGCTGCGGCTGTCCTTCGACCGGCTCACGAAGGTTTCGCGGCGGCGGATCGCCGACGAACTGGAGAACCTCACCAGCCAGGAGCAGGCCTACACCCCCTCGGAGCAGACGCCGGGGTCGGCGCGCAAGCTGATGCTGCGTCCGTTCGCCCCCGACCGGGATCGCGACATCTTCGCCGCCCGTACCCGGGACATGCGTTCGGCCGGTGACGGAACCGCCGCGCCGGCAGGCGATGTCGGGGAGGAGATCGCCGCCGCGGTGGCGCGGGTGGCGGCCGAGGAGTCCGCGTGGCTGGTGGCCGAGGTCGGCTCGGCCAAGGTCGGCATGGTGTTCGGCGATCTGGCCGACGGTGAGGTCGGTGTGCGCATCTGGATCCATCCCGCGCACCGCAAGCAGGGTTACGGCACCGCGGCGTTGCGCGCGTCCCGGTCGGAGATGGCCGCGTACTTCCCGGCGGTGCCGCTGGTGGTCCGCGCGCCGGCCGCAGGCGGCTGACCTCTTTTCACGCTGAAGCCACTTTCACACTGCAGCCACTTTCACACTGAAGTCGCGCGGTGCGCCTGCGCCGAAATCGGATCGTTACTTCTTAACATCTGACTCAATGGCAACACTGTTCACACACGCAACACGGATGACCGGGCTGGCGACGGTGGCCGCGCTGGTGCTGACGCTCGGTGCGTGCACTCCGCGGCCCAACGGCCCCGAACCCACCGCCGAGGAGTTCTTCGCGGCGCTGGCCACCGGCGACACCAACGCCGCGGCGCAGCTCGCCGACCGGCCCGAGGCGGCGCGGGCGGCGCTCAACGAGGCCTGGACCGGACTGCAGGCCACCGGGTTGGACGCGCAGATCCTGAGCTCGAAGTACGCCGAGGACACCGGCAGCGTGACCTACCGCTACACCTGGCACCTGCCCAAGAACCGGACGTGGACCTACGACGGGCAGCTGAACCTGGTCCGCGACGAGGGCCGGTGGGAGGTGCGGTGGGGAGCCACCGGACTGCACCCCAGGCTGGGGGAGAACCAGACCTTCGCGCTGCGTGCCGACGCCCCGCCGCGGGCCTCGGTGCACGAGCGCACCGGCACCAACGTGCTGGTGCCCGGCTACCGCTACCACTTCGCGCTCGACGCCGAGGCCGCAGGCGCCGACCTGATGCCCACCGCACACGCGATCGTCGGCGCGCTGCACCGGTTCGACAACACCCTGGACGCGCAGCGCCTGGCCGAGCTCGCCAGTTCCAAGAAGGGCTCGCTGGGCCTGGTCACGCTGAACCAGGCCGACCACGACGCCGTCGTCGGCGCCCTCGGTGCGGTGCCCGGCGTGGTGATCACCCCGCAGCCCGAAATGGTGCCCACCGACCCGACTTTCGCGCCCGCGGTGGTCAACGAGATCAAGAAGACGGTGGCCGGGGACCTCGACGGCGATCCCGGCTGGCGGGTGGTGACCGTCAACCAGAACGGTGTCGACGTCGACGTCCTCAACGAGGTGCCGGGTCAGCCCGCGCCGTCGGTGAGCATCACCCTGGACCGCGCCGTGCAGACCGCCGCACAGAACGCGGTCGGGTTCACCGACAAGCAGGCCATGATCGTCGTGATGAAGCCGTCCACCGGCGAGATCCTCGCCGTGGCGCAGAACACCGCGGCCGACCGGGAGGGACCGCTGGCCACCATGGGGCTCTTCCCGCCCGGGTCGACGTTCAAGATCGTCACCGCGGGCGCCGCGATCGAGCGCCAGATGGCAACGCCGAACACGCTTCTCGGGTGTCCGGGACGCATGGACATCGGGCATCGCACCGTGCCGAACTACGGCGGCTTCGACCTCGGCACCGTGCCGATGTCGCGGGCCTTCGCCAGCTCGTGCAACACCACGTTCGCCGAACTGGCCAGCAGGATGCCGCCGCGCGGGCTGACCCAGGCCGCCTCGCAGTACGGCATCGGGCCCGACTACGACATCCCCGGGCTGAGCACCGTCAGCGGCTCGGTGCCCCCGACGGTCAACCTCACCGAGCGCACCGAGGACGGCTTCGGCCAGGGCAAGGTGTTGGCCAGCCCGTTCGGCATGGCGCTGGCCGCGGCCACCGTCGCGGCCGGCCACACGCCGGTGCCGCGGCTGATCGAGGGCCGCGACACCCAGGTCACCGGCGACCAGCAGCCGATTCCTGCGGCGGTGGTCGACGGACTGCGCCCGATGATGCGTCTGGTGGTGACCAACGGCACCGCCAAGGACCTGCAGGGCGCCGGCGACGTGCGCGGCAAGACCGGGGAGGCCGAGTTCGCGGGTGGCTCGCACTCGTGGTTCACCGGCTACCGCGGGGACATGGCGTTCTCGGCGCTGATCGTCGGCGGCGGCAGCTCGGAGTACGCGGTGCGGATGGTCAAAGGCATGCTGGACTCCCTGCCGCCGGACTACCTGGCCTGACACCGCGGCGGTACCGTGGACACCGCCATGACGGACATCAACCACGGCCGCGCACGCCGCGCCGACGACGGGGGACCGCACGGCCCCGACGCGGTCGAGATGCGGATCTCCGACGCCGACCGCAACGGCACGCTGCGGCGGCTGCACAACGCGGTCGCCCTCGGGCTCATCGACATCCAGGAGTTCGAGGAGCGCTCGGCGGCGGTGTCCAGGGCGCGGTTGCGTTCCGAACTCGACTCCCTGGTCGGGGACCTGCCCGGTCCCGGTGCGATCGTCACGTCCGCGGCCGACCGGGTGGAGCTGCGCGGGGTGCTCGGCTCACTCAAGCGTCAGGGGGAGTGGGTGGTGCCGTCGCGGCTGGCGCTGCACCGGCGGCTGGGATCGGTCGACCTGGACCTGACCCGGGCGCGCTTCGCCGGCCCGATCGTGGTCATCGAGCTGGACATGAGGTTCGGCGGCCTGGACCTGCGGTTGCCCGACGGGGCCAGCGCGTCCATCGACGACGTCGAGGTCAACGTCGGCAGCGCCCACGACCACCGCCGGGACGCCCCGGCCGAGGGCAACCCGCACGTGATCCTCACCGGCAAGGTGGTGTGCGGGTCGGTCGACATCCGCGGGCCGCGCAGGTCGTGGCGCATGGGGCCACTGCGCAGCAGCTGATCGCCCGGCGGAGCAGCTGATCGCCCGGCGGAGCAGCTGATCGCCCGGCGGGCTAACGCGGGTCGAGCACTGCGAAGCTCACCGTGGCGCGCGCTGCGAGCCGGTCGCGGGACACATCGGTGACGTCCACCGCGATCACCGACAGGCGCCGTCCCGCCCGCACCACGGTCGCCTCGGCGCGCGCCGGCCCCTCAAGCACCGGCGCCAGGTAGTGGATGGTCATGTCGGCGGTGGTCACGTCCTGGCCGGGCCCGACGTGCCGATCGGCCAACCGGCCCGCCGCGATGTCGATCAGCGTCGCGACCAGACCGCCCTGCAGTGCTCCGCGCCGGTTCACCAGATCGGGACGGTTGTCCAGTTCGATGACCATGCGTTCGTCGGAGTCCACCACGTCGCGGAAGTCCATCTGGGCGAACAAGTGGCCGGGGGTGACCTGCATGGCCGAACGCTAGCATTGACGCTATGTCAGTACGGACCGCCCTCCGGCCCGGCACGGTCTCGCCGATGCTGCCGGTGCCCAAGTCGATCGCGCGCCCCGAATACGTCGGCAAGCCCACCGCGCGAGAGGGCCACGAACCGTGGGTGCAGACCCCGGAAGTGATCGAGAAGATGCGGGTGGCCGGGCGGATCGCCGCGGGCGCGCTCGCCGAGGCGGGCAAGGCCGTCGCGCCGGGCGTGACCACCGATGCGCTCGACCGGATCGCCCACGAGTACATGATCGATCACGGCGCCTACCCGTCGACGCTGGGCTACAAAGGATTTCCGAAATCCTGCTGCACGTCGCTGAACGAGGTCATCTGCCACGGCATCCCCGACTCGACGGTGATCGAGGACGGTGACATCGTCAACATCGACGTCACCGCCTACATCGACGGCGTGCACGGCGACACCAACGCCACGTTCCTGGCCGGCGACGTCAGCGAGGAGCACCGCCTGCTCGTCGAGCGCACCCACGAGGCGACCATGCGCGCGATCAAGGCCGTCAAGCCGGGCCGGGCGCTGTCGATCGTCGGCCGGGTCATCGAGTCGTATGCAAACCGGTTCGGCTACAACGTGGTTCGTGACTTCACCGGACACGGCATCGGCACCACCTTCCACAACGGGCTGGTGGTGCTGCACTACGACCAGCCGGCGGTGGAGACCGTGCTCGAGCCGGGAATGACGTTCACGATCGAGCCGATGATCAACCTCGGCAGCCTGGACTACGAGATCTGGGACGACGACTGGACCGTGGCCACCAAGGACAAGAAGTGGACCGCGCAGTTCGAGCACACGCTGGTGGTCACCGATTCGGGCGCCGAGATCCTCACCCAGCTCTGAGGTTCTCGGTAGCCTGACCGGATGAGCAGGCGCGGGTGGGTCGCGGTGCTGCTGGCCGGCTGCCTACTGACCGGCTGCGCGCACGCGGTGACCGGGGGCACCGCCACGTGGCCGGGCGCCAGGCTGGACCGGGTCGTGCTCACCGAGGCCGACTTCCCGCCCGGTGTGCGCTATCAGCGCGTCGTCAACCAGCCGGGCGAGGGCAACGTCGAACGGCCGTCGCCGATGCTGTCCCGGCCCGAGGGCTGCGCCGATGCGATGACCCGCGACATCGCCGTGACCGCGGAATGGGGACCGGGCAGCGCCGCCGAGTACGTCGTCGCCTACGACGGCGCCCGGATGGTCATCACGCTGCTGACGTGGCAGCTGGATCTGGAGCAACTGGCCGACACCGCGCAACGGTGTGCCGAGTACGAGACGTTCTTCGATCCAAGAGACCCGGGCATCCCGGTGACGACCACCCGGCTGCCGGCGCCACGCGACGACGCACTGGTCTACACACAGACGATGCGGCTGCGCGGCGAGGACGCCAGCGTGTACTTCGCGTTCGAGAACGTCGGCGACATGGCGGTGTTCGGCATCGCGTTCCCGACCACCGACGAGTCGATACCGGTCAAAGGCACGCTGCCGCAGACCTTTCTGGAGGTCACCAGCAGACAGGCCGAACGCGCGCAATCGGATTGACGTCGCGGGCGACCGGAGGGAAACGGCCCCGGCGACGCGGCTGTGCCCTGTAGCGTGGCGCAATGCCTTCCCCCATGGTCACTGTCGACGGCTTCGGCGTGCCCGTCGAGGTCGCAGGCCCCGAGAAGGGCTCGGTGGTGGTGCTTCTCGGTGCCGCCCAGCAATCACCGGCCGCATACGAGGGCATCTGCCAGCGGCTGCACACCGCGTCTCTGAAGACCGTGGTGATCGGGCCCGATCCGCGGCTCACCGCCAAGGGCGTCGTCGGGATCCTTGATGCGCTCGACGTCCGCTGGGCGCTGCTGGTGGGCGACAGGGCCGGCGGCGAGCTGGCCTGGGAGCTGGCCGCGACGCGACTGGACCGGTTCATCGGGCTGGTGGTGATCGACCGGGGGCACCCGAAGGTGGCCGATCTGACCGGTGCGGTGCGCGACGAGCACTGTCCGCCGGTGGAACTCAACACCACCGCACTGGTCAGCACCAGCGCGGCGCGCGCGGTCGCCAAGGCCAGCCAGCGCTACGTGTACGGCGAGTACCGCATCGTCGACCTGCTGGGCCGGCGCAACGCCGCCGACTCGACCGCCCAGCTGGCCGCCGAGATCGTGATGCGCACCAGCACCTGGTAGCCCGTCAGGCGTCGGGGGCCGGCACCTCGTCCGGGGTCCAGGCCTGAGGCAGACCGGGCTGGCCGGGGAACAGGAAATCGACGAACGCCGCCGCGGTCGGCTGCGGCTCGTGGTTGGCCAGCCCCGGCCGCTCGTTGGCCTCGATGAACGCATACTCCGGCTGGGTCACGTCGGGTACGAGCAGGTCGATGCCGGTGACCGGGATGCCGATCGCCTCGGCGGCCGCGACCGCGACCCGGCACAGCTCGGGGTGCACGACCGCGGTGACGTCGTGGATGGTGCCGCCCTGGTGCAGGTTCGCGGTCCGGCGGACGCGGAGGCGCTCACCCTCGGGCAGCACGTCGTCGAACGAGTAACCGGCCTCGCGGACCGTCGTCTCGGTCACCACGTCGATCGGGATGCGCGACTCGCCGCCGGTCGCGGCGGCGCGCCGCCGGCTCTGCGTCTCGATCAGCTCACCGATCGTGTGGTGACCGGTTCCGGTGATCTCGGCGGGCATCCGCAGCGCGGCGGCCACCACCTTGCCGTCGATCACCACCAGGCGCAGGTCGTCGCCGTCGGCCCGCTGTTCGATCAGCACCTCGGGATGCTGCTCCCGGGCCCGGGCCAGCGCGGCGTCGAGTTCGGCGGGCCCGTCCACCCCGACCGTGATGCCCTTGCCCTGTTCGCCGCGGGTGGGTTTGACCACGACGTCGCCGACGTCGGCGAGGAACTCGTGGTCGGCCTCGTCGAAGGTGGCCAACCGGCCCTTCGGCACCGTGATGCCCGCTTCCGAGACGATCCGCCGGGTCAGGCGTTTGTCGTCGCAGCGGGCCATCGCGACCGCGGAGGTGTACTCGGACAACGACTCCCGCGTCACCACACTGCGGCCGCCGTGGGACAGCCGCATCTCGCCGGCCTCGGCGTCGAGCACCTCCACCCAGATGCCGCGGCGCAGGGCCTCGTCGGCGATGATCCGGGCGTACGGGTTGAGATCCTCGACCGTCTCCGGCGCATGGGTGTAGAGCGGCTCGTTGATCGCGTTCTTGCGCTTGACCGCCATCACCGGCACCCGGTGGAATCCGAGCTTCTCGTACAGCGCGATCGCGGCGTTGTTGTCGTGGGTGACCGACAGGTCCATGTACGCGCGGCCGCGGTCACGGTAGAGCTCGGCCAGACTGCGGGTCAGCGCGGCGCCGACGCCGGGCAACGCGGCGGCCGGATCGACGGCCAGCGTCCACAGGCTCGACCCGTGCTCGGGGTCGGCGAACAGCTCGGCGTGGTCGACGCCGGTGACGGTGCCCAGCACGGCGCCGTCGTCGCCGACCGCGACCAGATAGTCGACGGCGGGCTGGCCCCGATGGTTCTCCCAGATCACGTCGGTCGGTGCGGGCACCATGCCGCAGCGCACGTAGACCCGGTTCATCTCGTCGGCGTCCTCGCGGCCCTGCAGGCTGCGGACGTGGAATCCGTTGGGCGCCTTGGCCGAGGTCTCGGTCTCGGCGAACCGGAGCCGGTAGGTATGGCTCGGGTCGATGAACAGCTCGGCGGGCGCCCGGGACACCAGCACGTGCGGTTCGCGCGCATAGATGCAGATGTCGCGACGGCCCTGCCCTTCCTGGCGCAGCACATCGGCCAGGCGTTCGGGATCGGCGAACGTCTGCCCGAAGATCAGTCGGCCCCAACCGAGTTCGAGGACGACATCGTCGGCCATGGTGTCGAGGAGGCGGGGCGTGGCCGCCTCGTGCAGCGCGAGGGTGATGCCTTCGGTGTTGTCCGCGGAGGGGTCTGCGATCATGCGGCCGGCCCGTTGATGCCGTGCCGTTGCAACCACAGTTCGAGCAACGCGATCTGCCACAGCTCGTTGCCGCGCAGCGGGGTCAGTCGGCCGTTGGGATCGGCCAGCAGCCGCTCCACCGCCTGCGGCCGGAACAGGCCGCGCTCCTTGGCCGCCGGGTCGTAGAGCGCGTCGCGCACCATGTCCAGGTACGGGCCCTCCAGATGCGTCAGCGCGGGCACCGGGAAGTAGCCCTTCGGGCGGTCGATCACCTCGGACGGAATCACCTGGCGGGCGGCCTGTTTCAGCACACCTTTGCCGTCGTGCGCCGTCTTGTGCTCCGGCGGGCAGGTGGCGGCCAGGTCGACGAGCTCGTGGTCGAGGAACGGCACGCGGCCCTCCAGTCCCCACGCCATCGTCATGTTGTCGACGCGCTTGACCGGGTCGTCGACGAGCATCACCGTGGTGTCCAGGCGCAGCGCCCGGTCCACGCCGGTCTGCGCGCCGGGGCGGGCGAAGTGCTCGGTGACGAACAGCTCGCTGGGGTCGTCGGCGGTCAGATACGCGGGGGAGACGATGTCGGCGTAGCCGGCCTGGTCGCGGTCGAAGAACGCGCCCCGGTAGCTGGCCACCGAACCCTCGACCGACGCCGCGCCCGGCGCGCCCATCGGCGGGTACCAGTGGTAGCCGGCGAACACCTCGTCGGCGCCCTGACCCGACTGCACCACCTTGACGTGCTTGGCGACCTCCTGGCTGAGCAGGTAGAACGCCACGCAGTCGTGGCTGACCATCGGCTCGCTCATCGCGGCGATCGCGCCGTCGAGCGCGGGCAGCATCCGCGCGGTGTCGATGCGGATCTGGTGGTGATCGGTGCCGAACCGCTGGGCGATGATGTCGGAGTACTTGAACTCGTCGCCCTTGACGCCGTTCACCGACTCGAAGCCGATCGAGAACGTTTTGAGCCCGTGCTGGCCGGCCTCGGCGAGCAGGCCGACGATCAGACTCGAGTCCACCCCTCCGGACAGCAGGCAGCCGACCGGCACGTCGGCCACCAGGCGCCGCTTGACCGCCACCCGCAGCGACTCCAGCACGGCGTCTTCCCAGTCCTTGGCGGACCAGTCGGCGCGGTCCTCGCGGCGGGTGAAGTCGGGCTCCCAATAGGTGGTGGTGACGACCCGGCCGTCCGGCTCGATCGCCATCAGCGAGGCAGGTGGCAGTTTCTCGATGCCGCGCAGGATGGTGCGCGGTGCCGGCACCACCGAGTGGAACGTCATGTAGTGGTGCAGTGCGACCGGGTCGATGCGGGTGTCGACCTCGCCGCCGGCCAGCAGCGCGGGCAGCGAGGACGCGAACCGGATCCGGTCGGTGCTGTGGTTCAGGTAGAGCGGCTTGATGCCCAACCGGTCACGGCCCAGCAGCACCCGGCCGCTGTCGCGCTCGACGATGGCGAACGCGAACATGCCTTTGAGTCGGTCGACGAAGCGGTCACCCCAGTGGTGGTAGGCCTTGAGCAGCACCTCGGTGTCGCTGTGGGAGAAGAAGCGGTAGCCGTGGCCGGCCAGTTCGTCGCGCAACTGCTCGTAGTTGTAGATGCAGCCGTTCCACGCGATGGTGAGCCCGAGATCGGAGTCGACCATCGGCTGGGCGCCGGCCTCGGTGAGGTCGATGATCCTCAACCGCCGGTGGCCGAGGGCGACCCGGCCCTGGGACCACGTGCCCGCGGCGTCCGGCCCCCGCGGGACCATGACCTCGGCCATCGCCGCGACAGCGCTGATATTCGGGGTTGTTCCGTCGAGGCGCACCTCGCCGGTGGCTCCACACACGTTGTCGACCCTACTCTGTGACGGCTTTGCGATCAGTTGACCAACGGGCCGCCGGATGCCGGGGCCCGGCGGCGCGGTCGTGATTACCCCAGCGTCAATCCGCCAAACGCAGGACGGCAAATCAAGATCGAGATTCTCATCACAAGCGAATCGTTTATTGGTCTGGTGTCCTACCTTTAGACATGGAAATCTGGTCTGCACATGTAGTCGTCCCACTACCGATGCCGGCCAACGGTCTGTGGGAGACAGAACCGTAGGGAGAGGCGGGCTTGATGAGCGAACGCGGCATGTTGACGAGGGCGGCACTGGAGCAACTGGTGGCCGACGGCGACATCGACACCGTCATCGTCGGGTTCTGCGACATGCAGGGCCGGCTCACCGGCAAGCGGATCTCGGCGCGCCTGTTCGTTGAGGAGGTCGCCGACCACGGCGCCGAGTGCTGCAACTACCTGCTGGCCGTCGACGTCGACATGAACACCGTCGACGGCTACGCGACCTCCAGCTGGGAGACCGGTTACGGGGACATGGTCATGACCCCGGACATGTCCACCCTGCGACGGGTGCCCTGGCTACCCGCCACCGCGTTGGTGATGGCCGACCTGTCGTGGACCGACGGGCGTCCGGTCGCTCAGGCGCCGCGCGGCATCCTGCGTGCCCAGCTGGATCGGCTGGCCGAGCGCGGACTCGATGCGATCGCCGCCACCGAACTCGAGTTCATGGTGTTCGACACCGGTTTCCGCGAAGCCTGGGCAGCCGGGTACCGAAATCTCAAGCCCGCCACCGACTACAACATCGACTACGCGATGCACGCCTCGACCCGGATGGAACCGTTGCTGCGCGACATCCGCCTGGGGATGGAAGGCGCAGGCATGTACTGCGAAGGCGTCAAAGGCGAATGCAACCTGGGCCAGCAGGAGATCGGGTTCCGTTACGACCAGGCGCTGGTCACCTGCGACAACCACACGATCTACAAGAACGGCGCCAAAGAAATCGCCGACCAGCACGGCAAGAGCCTGACGTTCATGGCGAAGTTCGACGAGAGCGAAGGCAACAGCTGCCACATCCACATCTCGTTCCGGGGCAAGGACGGAACGGCGGTGTTCGCCGACGACTCCGACCCGCTGGGTATGTCGCCGATGTTCCGCAGCTTCATCGCCGGCCAGCTGGCCACGCTGCGCGACTTCACCCTGTTCTACGCGCCGAACATCAACTCGTACAAGCGGTTCGCCGAAGGCAGCTTCGCTCCGACCGCGGTGGCCTGGGGGACCGACAACCGCACCTGCTCACTGCGGGTCGTCGGCCACGGCCATGGCATGCGCGTGGAGAACCGTGCCCCCGGCGGGGACGTCAACCAGTACCTGGCCGTCGCGGCGCTGATCGCCGGCGGTCTGTACGGCATCGAGAACGAGTTGGAGCTCGAAGACGCCGTCGAGGGCAACGCCTACACCAGCGGCGCCGACCGGCTGCCGACCACGCTGGCCGAGGCGGCCGAGCTGTTGGACAAGTCCGCGATCGCGCGCGAGGCGTTCGGCGACGACGTGATCGACCACTACCTGAACAACGCGGCGGTCGAACTGAAGGCCTTCAACGCCACGGTCACGGACTGGGAGAGGAAACGCGGCTTTGAGCGCCTCTGATGTGCGTCCCGTGATCGGTCTGACCACCTATCTGCAGCAGGCCCGGACCGGGGTGTGGGACGTGCGGGCCAGCTTCCTGCCTGCGATCTACTTCGAGGGTGTCGGGATGGCGGGCGGGATCGCCACGCTGCTGCCGCCCCAACCGGTCGACGACGCGATCGCCGAACGCATCCTCGACGGAATCGACGGCCTGATCATCACCGGCGGACGTGATGTCGAGCCGGCCACCTACGGCGCCGGGCCGCACCCGGCCACCGACGCGCCGGTCCCGGACGGCCGCACCCGCGATGCGTTCGAGTTCGCGCTGGTCCGGGCTGCGCTGCGGCGGGGACTGCCGCTGCTGGGCATCTGCCGGGGCGCGCAGGTGCTCAACGTCGCGCTCGGGGGCACGCTGCACCAGCACGTGCCCGACGTCGTCGGCCACACCCGCCACCAGCAGGGCAACGCGGTGTTCAGCACCTCCTCGATCGCCACGGTGCCCGGCACCCGGTTGGCGGCCCTGGTCGGACCCGACACGCAGGCGCAGTGCTATCACCACCAGGCCATCGACCGGCTCGGCGACGGCCTGGTCGTGAGCGCGTCGGACACCGCCGACGGGATCATCGAGGCCGTGGAGGTCGACGCCGCGCGGTACCCCGACCGCTGGGTGGTGGCGGTGCAGTGGCACCCCGAGGAACGACTCGACGACCTTCGGCTGTTCGCCGGACTGGTCGGCGCCGCGGCCGGCTACGCCGGTCACACGAGACAGAAAGTGAGCAGATGAGTCAGGCAACGGCAAGCGAGGTCGTCAATCCGGCGACCGAGGAGGTGCTGCGCACCGTCGAACACACCGGCGAGGCCGGTGTCGACGACGCGGTGGCCCGGGCCAGGGCGGCTCAGCGCCGGTGGGCCGCACAGGCCCCCGCCGAACGGGCTGCCGCGCTGCGTGACTTCGCCGCGATCGTGGACGCCCACGTCGAGGAACTCGCGCAGCTGGAGGTCGCCAACTCCGGACACCCGGTCGGCAACGCCCGCTGGGAGGCCGGCCACGTCCGCGACGTGCTGCAGTACTATTCGGCAGCCCCGGAACGGCTGTCGGGCAAGCAGATTCCGGTTGCCGGCGGCCTGGACGTGACGTTCAACGAGCCGCTCGGCGTCGTCGGGGTGATCACCCCGTGGAACTTCCCGATGACGATCGCGGCGTGGGGTTTCGCGCCCGCGCTGGCGGCCGGAAACGCGGTGCTGGTCAAACCCGCGGAGTGGACCCCGCTGACCACCATGCGTCTCGGCGAGCTGGCTGTCGAATCCGGTTTGCCCGCAGACCTTTTCCAGGTCCTGCCGGGCCGTGGGTCGGTGGTGGGGGAGCGCTTCGTCAGCCACCCCGACGTCCGCAAGATCGTGTTCACCGGGTCCACCGAGGTGGGCACCCGGGTGATGGCCGGCGCCGCGAAGCAGGTCAAACGCGTCACCCTGGAACTCGGCGGCAAGAGCGCCAACATCGTCTTCGACGACTGCGACCTGGAGCGCGCCGCGGCCACCGCACCGTACGGGGTGTTCGACAACTCGGGTCAGGACTGCTGCGCGCGCAGCCGGATCCTGGTTCAGCGCAACGTGTTCGACAAGTTCATGGAGCTGCTGGAACCGGCCGTGAAGGGCGTCGTGGTCGGTGACCCGGCCTCCGACGGCACCGAGATGGGCCCGCTGGTGTCCAAGACGCACTGGAACTCGGTGTCCTCGTTCGTCCCGGACGACGCACCGGTGGCCTTCCGCGGCGACGCGCCGTCCGGACCCGGATTCTGGTTCCCCCCGACGGTGCTGATGCCCGAGCGCGGCGACCGCACCGTCACCGAGGAGATCTTCGGCCCGGTGGTCGCGGTGCTGCCCTTCGACGACGAAGCCGACGCGATCGCGCTGGCCAACGACACCGTGTACGGTCTGTCCGGCTCGATCTGGACCGAGAACCTGTCCCGCGCGATGCGGGTGTCCCGTGCGGTGGAAGCCGGCAATCTGTCGGTCAATTCGCATTCGTCGGTGCGCTACAGCACGCCGTTCGGCGGGTTCAAGCAGTCCGGGCTGGGCCGTGAACTCGGCCCGGACGCCCCGTTGTCGTTCACCGAGACCAAAAACGTCTTTTTCGCAGTAGAGGAGAACTGATGGACCTGAGCCGGCGCCTCAAGGACAAGGTGGCCGTGATCACCGGTGGCGCGAGCGGTATCGGGCTGGCCACCGCCAAGCGGATGCGCTCCGAAGGCGCCATCGTCGTCATCGGGGATCTCGACGAGAAGACCGGCAAGTCGGTCGCCGACGACCTGAACGTGACTTTCGTGCAGGTCGACGTGTCGGACCAGGTCGCGGTGGACAACCTGTTCGACACCGCGTTCGAGGTGCACGGTGCGGTGGACATCGCCTTCAACAACGCGGGCATCAGCCCACCCGAGGACGACCTCATCGAGAGCACCGGGATCGACGCGTGGGACCGGGTGCAGGACATCAACCTCAAGTCGGTGTTCTTCTGCTGCAAGGCCGCGCTGCGCCACATGGTGCCCGCGCAGAAGGGGTCGATCGTCAACACGGCGTCGTTCGTCGCGGTGAACGGATCGGCGACGTCGCAGATCTCCTACACCGCGTCCAAGGGCGGGGTGCTGGCGATGTCCCGCGAACTCGGAATCCAGTACGCACGGCAGGGGATCCGTGTCAACGCGCTGTGCCCGGGGCCGGTCAACACCCCGCTGCTGCAGGAGCTGTTCGCCAAGGATCCGGAGCGCGCCGCCCGGCGACTGGTGCACGTGCCGATGGGGCGCTTCGCCGAACCCGAGGAACTGGCCGCCGCGGTGGCCTTCCTGGCCTCCGACGACGCGTCGTTCATCACCGGGTCGACCTTCCTGGTCGACGGCGGCATCACCGGCCACTACGTCACACCGCTGTAGGCGCGACGCGATGGCGGCGCACGGACGCGGGGAGCACACGTCGAGCGACGCGCTGCTGCGTCCGGTGCGACCGCTCAACGCGTTCGAGGACACCGTCGAACGGTTGTTGCAGACGATCCGGCTCGGCGTGCTGGGGCCGGGCGACTCGCTGCCCCCGGAGCGGGAACTGGCCGCGCAGATGGGGGTCAGCCGCGACACCGTGCGGGAGGCGATCAAGTCGCTGGCCGAGGCCGGCTACCTGGTGTCGCGGCGCGGCAGGTACGGCGGCACCTTCGTCGCCGACGCGCTGCCGGCCCCGTGCGCCCACGACGTCGAGTTCAGCCGCGCCGACATCGACGACGCGATGCGGTTGCGGGAGATCCTGGAGACCGGTGCGGCGCGGATGGCGGCCACGCGCACGCTGACCGTAGCCGACCGCGACGCGCTGTCGGCCCGGCTGCTCGATGTACGGGGGTGTGCGCCGACGGACTACCGGCGGCTGGACTCCCGGCTGCACCTGGCGATCGCCGAGGCGGCGGGGGTGCCCTCGCTGGTGCCGATGATCGCGCAGAATCGCATGCGGCTCAACGAGATGCTGGACCGGATTCCGCTGCTGACCCGGAACATCGCCCACTCCGACGAGCAGCACGAGGCCATCGTGGCGGCCATCCTGGCCGGGGACGCCGATGCCGCGGCCGAGACGACGGCCGCACATGTGTGGGGGTCGGCGGCGCTGCTGCACGGCTTCCTGGACTGACCCGGACGCGCTGACACGCCGCCGCACCGAGCGCCCGGCGCACGCCCGCCGGGGACTACATTGCTCGTGTGGACGATCAGCAGCTCGTCGAGCGGGCGTCGTCGGCGCTGGCCGACGTGGACACGCCGAGCTGGGCGCAGCGGTTCGACCTGGTGTCGGACCCGCACCGGCTGGAGATCCTGCTGTGTCTGCACCGCGCACCGGGCATCTGTGTCAGCGACCTCGCCGCCGCGCTGGGCCGGTCGGAGAACGCGGTGTCGCAGGCGCTCCGGGTGCTGCGCCAGCAGGGCTGGGTCAACAGCACCCGCGCGGGACGGTCGGTGGCCTACCGGCTGGAGGACGAGACCGTGCACGATCTGCTGCACTGGATCGGCGCCCGGCACGGCTGAGCTCATCTGAACACCTAGACAGGTGTTCAGATGGAGGAATACGCTCGCCGGGTGGACACCGACCTGGTCGCGATGCACATGAGCGACGGCATCATCGACGCACCCGTGTCGGTGCTGTTCATGGCGGTCGCCGTCGCCGCGCTGGGAATCTGCGCGTGGCGGGCCCGCCGGGAACTCGACGAACGCACCGTGCCGCTGGCCGGCCTGGTCGCCGCGTTCATCTTCGCCGTACAGATGGTGAACTTCCCGATCCTGCCCGGGGTCAGCGGCCACCTGCTCGGCGGCGCGTTGGCGGCGATCCTGGTCGGTCCGTTCACCGGGGCGCTCTGCGTGGCGATCGTGCTGACCGTGCAGGCGCTGCTGTTCGCCGACGGTGGAGTGACGGCCCTGGGCACCAACATCACGAACATGTCGGTGTTCGGCGTCGCCGGGGGTTATGCGACGGCGGTGCTGCTGTACCGGCTCGCCCGCCGCCGACGGGACAGTGTCCCGGTCCCGGCTGTCGGGGTGATCGCATTCATCGCCGCCCTGGTCGGGACTGTCTGCGCGGCAATGGGTTTCGTCCTCGAGTATGCGCTCGGCGGCGTCGCGACCACCTCACTGGGGGCGGTGGCCGCCTACATGTTCGGCACTCACGTGCTGATCGGCGTCGGTGAGGGCGTGATCACCGCGCTGACGGTGATGGCCGTGGTCAGGGCGCGGCCGGACCTGGTGTACCTGCTGCGGGCCGACCGGGCCCGCGCGGCGGTGCCGGCATGACCGGCCCGGCGCGCCGGTGGTTCTGGGTCGGCTTCGCCGTCGTCACGCTGCTGATCGCCGGCGGCGTCTCGTACCTCGCGAGCTCGGCGCCCGACGGCCTGGACTCGGCCACCCTGCGGGGCTGCGAGGTCGTCGAGACCGCGGGCGGGGAGGAACTGCGTGGCGACTGCATCGCCCAGCACGCCGGGGAGCACCCGCTCGGCGCGTCGCCGCTGGCCGACTACGCCGTCGGCGGCCGCGACGGCACCGGCGGTATCGCGGGCGTCGTCGGGGTGGTGGTCACGGTGGTCCTCGCAGGTGGTGCGTTCTGGCTGATCGCCCGCTCCCGCGCGAGACCCGGTCCCGGCGCGGGGGATTGAGGTGGGCGGCGGTCACGCGCACCCGCTCTACCGCGACGGCGCCTCGCCGATCCACCGGGCGCCGGCCGAGGTCAAGATCGTGTCGCTGGTGGTGTTCGTCCTCGCAGTGGTCGCCACCCCGCGGGAGTTGTTCTGGCCCTTCGGTCTCTACGCGCTGATCATCGTCGGCGTGTGGTGGGCCGCGCGGATCCCGCCGGCCTGGATCCTGCCGCGCATGCTGATCGAGGCGCCGTTCGTGGTGCTCGCAGTGCTGTTGCCGTTCGCCGAGGGTGGTGAGCGGGTCAGCGTCGCGGGCTTGGAGCTGTCGGTGACCGGGCTGTACGCGGCGTGGGGGATCGTGGTCAAAGGCACGCTCGGTGTCGCGGCGTCGCTGACCGTCGCGGCCACCACCACCGCGCGGGAACTGCCGATCGCGTTGAGCAGGCTGCACGTGCCGGCGGTCTTCGTGTCGGTGTTGACGCTGATGGTCCGCTACATCGACGTGCTCTCGGCCGAGGCCCGGCGGATGCGGATGGCGCGGATCTCCCGCGGCGACTCACCCCGGATGCTGCACCAGATCGGCGCGACCGCCACCAGCGTCGGCACCCTGTTCCTGCGGTCCTACGAGCGGGGGGAACGGGTGTACCTGGCGATGCTGTCGCGCGGATTCGACGGCCACGTCCCCGCGCCGGCCGTCGGCGCGGGCTGCGCCGCAGCCGCGACCCCAAGGCAGTGGACGGTGGCGCTGCTGCCCGCCGCGGCCGCGACGACGGTGG